>NZ_MLCB01000227.1 GCF_001890925.1 Planktotalea frisia | reverse complement strand
ATAAAGAATATGAAATCCAAACCCGCAAACTCTCGTTATGAATGAGGGAGCCTAGGGGGGCAGGTCACTGCCCAACGTGAAAAGAAAACGAACTTCACGCGGCGCGCGCTCATTGCTTTGCCGGTTGTTGCGATTGCGGGTTACTTCACCGCAACACAGGTTCAAGCGATCATGTCCGAATCTGATCTGAGCAAGATCAATAGCGGCAAACCATCCATCGTGCAGATACATGACCCGCAATGTAGCATGTGTCGAACTTTGCAAAACCAGACGCGAAAAGCGCTGAAAGCCTACGATGATGACACTTTCGAATACCTCGTAGCCAACATTCGTTCGGAAGACGGTCTGGCGTTTTCTTCAAAATACGGTGTTAGTCACGTGACGCTTCTACTCTTCGATGCCAAGGGCGAGATGGTTGAGATCGTCAAGGGGCCAACAGATATGGACACCTTGCGCCGTGCATTTGATGCGCATCTCAAAAAGCAGACTTAAGGACTAGAGTCTGCTTTGGCCTTTTCAGAGAGCGTCTCAAACACTTCCACGATCTCTGCCTGTGTCGCGCGTTTTAAGACGCCATCTGCAAGTTCAGAACGCGACCAAACCCACGACTTTTCGGGGTCGTGGAGCATTGCCCAATCCGCAAAAATACGCTCAGACACTGTGCGGTTCACAAGTTCATTTACATTTGCATGGCGATCATCGCGTAGGATGCGCGCATAGGTAGCGTCAATCTTGTCAGCAGGGCCTTCGAGCAACTGAAGATAGACATCATGGCGGCATACGAGTGCACCAGTGATGCCATCGCGTTCATTGCACATACGCGCATCGAGTAAGATTGTGCCCAACGTCGGGCCATCAAAGCCAAAAGGTTGCGAAATGTAGATGAGTTGTTTGAGATCGGTGATGAGTTTCACTCCTATTTGGCCCGTAAAATTCAAAGCAAAACCGAATATCGGATTGTCTGGCCTAGGCTTTCTTGAAGTGTATGGCCTCTTCGCAGGGATGTCCCCTTTTTTCATACATGGTTAACAAAAAAGGCCGCCCAGTAGAGCGGCCTTTCGATAGATTTTCGAACGTCGATTAGTTCAAAGCTTTGTCCGTGATGGCATGTGTCCATGCACCCTCTGGCGCTTTGGTGATTACTGGATCGGAACCACCAGAGAGCAAGGATTGCACTGTGCGCTCATAGTCTGCTTCGAGCAAAGCACCGTTTGAGCCAGATGTCAGCTTGGAAATTTCGCGCATCATACGCTGCTGGTGCTCTTCAGTTTGTGCACCGGAAGCATCGTTTTCTAAAACGATATCAGCGGCCTCATCAGGGTTCATTTCAGCGTATTTCCAACCTTTCATGGACGCACGCACGAAACGGACAAGTTTGTCCTCCATCGCCGGATCCGCAAGGGAATCCTCAAGCACATAGAGGCCATCCTCGAGCGTCGCGACGCCCTGATCTTCGTACTTGAACACCATCAAATCGTCCGGTGTTAACCCGGCATCAATAACCTGCCAGTATTCGTTGTATGTCATTGTCGAAACACAAGCTGCTTGCTTTTGCAGCAATGGGTCCACGTTGAAACCTTGCTTGAGCACGGTCACGCCGTCTTCGCCGCCCTCGGTGCTAAGACCAAGTTTGCTCATCCAGCTGAGGAAAGGAAATTCGTTACCAAAGAACCAAACACCAAGCGTCTTGCCTGCGAAATCATCTGTGCTTGTGATGCCTGCATCTTTGCGACACGTGAGCATCATACCTGAGGACTTGAACGGCTGTGCGATATTGACCATCGGCAGGCCCTTCTCGCGCGCAGCAAGGGCCGCTGGCATCCATTCTACCGTGACGTCTGCGCCGCCACCGGCAAGAACCTGCGTCGGTGCGATGTCAGGACCGCCTGGTTTGATTGTGACGTTCAGGCCTTCCTCTTCGTAGAAGCCTTTGTCGAGCGCGACGTAGTAACCGCCAAACTGTGCTTGCGTGACCCATTTGAGTTGCAGCGTGAGATCATCCGCAGCCTGCGCTGCTGTGGCCATCGCACCCAGTGCAGCAGCCCCGACCCATTTTGAAAATACGTTCATTATTCTCTCCTTGTTGGTTAGTCTATTATTTTTGTTAACTTCTTTGTGACGGATGCCAGAATGTCCATTTGCGTTCTAGCAATGCCACGGCACCGTAAAAGAGCGCCCCAGTAATCGCAGCGACAACGATTTCTGCCCAGACCAGATCCAGCGCGAGTTGGCCGACGCTGGTTGAAATGCGAAACCCCATGCCGCGAATGGGTGATCCGAAAAATTCCGCGACGATTGCACCAATAAGCGCGAGGGTTGTCGCGATTTTGAGACCATTGAAGATAAAGGGCAAGGCCATTGGCAAGCGCAATTTGAACAGCGTTTTCCAATAGCCCGCCGCATAAGTGCGCATCAGATCGCGCTGCATAGCATCGCTTGCGGCCAAACCTTGCACGGTGTTCACGAGGATCGGGAAGAAGATCATAACAACGACGACGGCCGCTTTGGATTGCCAGTCAAAGCCGAACCACATGACTAAAATTGGTGCCATACCGATGATTGGTAAGGCCGCTGCAAAGTTGCCAACCGGTAGCAAGCCACGCTTCAAAAAATCAAACCGATCTACAGCAAGTGCCGTCAAGAACGCAGCGAGGCACCCGATAACGTAACCGCTCATCATGCCTTTCAGGACTGTTTGCACCCAGTCTTGCCAAAGGATCGATGTGGACGAAGCAAAGCGCGCGGCGATGACGCTTGGGGCTGGCAAAAGGACTTGTTGGATTTGCAGGCCACGCACGACGCATTCCCAAATGATGATGAGCGTAACACCAAAAATCACCGGAACCAGCAGCGAAGTCACGCGCGATTTCGGCAAAGCTGCGAGCCGCACGTTGACGTACCAACCCAAAGCCCAGATGAGCGCGCCTGCAATCAGCCAATTCATTGCGCCATCCCCATCCTATTGAGAACGATCCGCTGGATCAAACCGATAATCGCAACAAGCGTAGCAGCAAGTGCTGCGGCCACGAGCAAGGCGCTCCAAATCTGGATGGTCTGGCCGTAATAGCTGCCCGCCAAAAGGCGCGCGCCAAGGCCCGCAACTGCACCGGTTGGCAACTCGCCGACGATCGCGCCAACAATAGCTGCGGCCATAGCGATTTTGAGCGATGTAAAGAGATATGGCATCGAAGACGGTAACCTCAAACGCCAAAACGTCTGCGCACCAGACGCATGCCACGTCCGCATTTGATCAAGCTGCATATGATCAGGCGAGCGCAGCCCTTTGACCATGCCCACGACCACAGGGAAAAAGCTGAGGTACATGGAAATAATCGCTTTGGGCAGCAAGCCTTGGATGCCAACTGCGTTCAGCACCACGATAATCATCGGTGCAATCGCGAGGATCGGGATGGTTTGCGAGGTGATCACCCAAGGCATCACGCTCATATCTATTGTGCGGTTGAACACGATGCCGACCGCCAGTGCGATCCCAAGGACAGTGCCCAGCGCAAACCCCAAAAGCGTCGCGCTAAGCGTGACCCACGAATGATAAATCAACGAGCGCTTTGATGTGATCTTTTTCTCCACCGTCGTCTTCCAAATCTCGCGCGTCACTTGATGCGGCGCAGGGAGTTTTGGTTTTTTTTGCGACCATGTGTCAGCGATCAATTCGCTTGTGGATAACTCAACCCCTGCGCGCTGTGCTTTGTCATAGGCCCAAGGCGTGTTCAGCCACACGGCGGCTCCGTACCAAAGCACAATGATCGCCGCGACAACGGTTAAAACTGGGAAAAGGTTCCTCATCTGCGCCACTCCATGCGCAGTTCAGGCACAATGTTAGAAGGCTCGGCACCCTCGTTAGAAACCTCAACAAACCCTTCGCGTTTATAGAATTTCTGCGCCGCATGGTTGGGTTCATGAGTATTAAGCCAAAGAAAGTCGCGCCCTTCTTTGATCCTATCAATCAATGCCTTACCGATGCCTTTGCCAGAGATATTGCAATATAGGCCGCCAATGCGCTGACGTTCAGGATCAAACGCAAGATACGCTTGCGCAGGCGTCCCAGCGACAAGGATAACCCGCTCCTCAAACGCATCGTTCAGAAAGCTCGCGATCTCTTCGGCGGTATGGCTGCTGTGCATCCATTTGGTGCGTTGCTCCCACGCAAAGACTATTTCGCCCAATGCAGGCAAGTCATCGCGTGTGGCATTTCTAATCCCGAAGTCACGCATCACTATGCCCTGCCCTGAGGCCCTCGCGGACACGATGCGCTATCTCGATGAACTCGGGACTATCGCGAATTTCCAGCGGGCGCTCTTTGGGAAGCGTGCTCTCAATCACATCCGCGATACGCCCCGGTCGCGGCGACATCACAACTATTTTGGTGCTGAGATAAACGGCTTCAGGGATGGAATGAGTGACAAACGCGATCGTCTTTTCCGTGCGCGCCCAGAGTTGAAGAAGTTGCTCATTGAGGTGGTCACGCACGATTTCATCAAGCGCGCCAAAGGGTTCATCCATCAGCAAAATGTCCGCATCAAACGCAAGTGCGCGCGCGATCGAGGCGCGTTGCTGCATTCCACCCGAGAGCTGCCATGGAAACTTTTTCTCAAACCCGCTGAGTTCCACGAGATCTAAAACACGTTTCACACGCTCCGTTTGGTCCGCTTTGTCGTAACCCATAATTTCTAAAGGCAGCCGGATATTGCCCGCAATCGTGCGCCACGGATAAAGCCCAGCGGCTTGGAACACATACCCATAAGCCCGCGCGCGCCGTGCTTCTTCAGGGCTGACGCCATTCATCGTAATGCTGCCAGCCGTTGGCTGCTCTAAGTCCGCCATCACGCGCAGAAACGTGGTTTTGCCACAACCGGACGGACCGATAAAGCTGACAAATTCGCCTTTTTCAATATCGAGCGACACGTCCTTGAGCGCATGCACAGGTCCGTCGTTGGTTTGAAACGTCAGGCTAAGGTCTTTAGCGCTGATGATGGTATTATTGCTCAAGTGCCTGACCTTGCTGTTAAATTCCCGCAGGAATGTTCATAGGATCGCGTTTGATCATCTTGGGAGAATTCAACTCTTTCCATTTGCTCAGCGCAACATTGGGCGCAGCAAACGCAGGGCGCGGAATAAAACGGCCACGGCCAGGATTTGGTTGAGAGTTCTGACCCCATGCCCAAATTACCTCACCACGGTTCAAAGTGTAGCGCGCTTGGGCCGTCACTTCGAAACCCTCAAAGACGTTGTAATCAAGGATGGAATGATGGTTCGCAGGGCTGATGGTCTTAGAAATTTTCGGATCCCAAACCACGATATCCGCATCCGCGCCTTCAACAATCGCGCCTTTCTTAGGGTAGATATTCAAGATTTTCGCCACATTGGTCGAAGTTGCAGCGACGAACTCATTCGGCGTCAAGCGGCCCGTCTCAACCCCCTCGGTCCAAAGCACAGCGAGGCGTTCTTCCAACCCGTTGGACCCATTCGGGATGATACGAAAATCATCGCGACCTGCGCGTTTTTGTTCAGTAGTGAACGCGGCGTGATCCGTAGCAACCACTTGCAAAGAGCCTGATTGCAGACCTGCCCAAAGGCTATCTTGATGTTCCTTGTTGCGGAACGGCGGCGACATCACGCGACGCGCTGCATGGTCCCAATCATCTGAAAAATAGACACTTTCATCGAGCGTCAGGAACTGGATTAGTGGCTCGCCATAAACGCGCATCCCTTTTTGACGGGCCCGTCGGATCGCTTCATGCGCTTGCTCACAAGAGACGTGCACAATGTACAAAGGCGTGCCCGCACAATCGGCAATGGTGATCGCGCGGTTCGCGGCCTCGCCTTCAAACTCAGGGGGACGGGAATAGGCGTGACCCTCTGGTCCGGTAATCCCCTCGTCGAAGTACTTTTGCTGCATCTCGGCAACCAGATCACCGTTTTCCGCATGGACCATCGGCAATGCGCCCAACTCGCGGCAGCGTTTGAAGGAGGCGAACATCTCATCGTCCTCAATCATCAACGCGCCCTTATAGGCCATGAAATGCTTGAACGAATTGACGCCCATATCAACGGCATCCTTCATGCCATTGAATACACTCTCGTCCCAACCGGTAATAGCCATGTGATAGCCAACGTCGCTACAAATCTGTGGCGCTGACTTGCGATGCCACTCGTTGATTGCGTTCTTCAAATCACCATCCGCCCCGGGCAAACAGAAATCCACAATCATCGTCGTGCCACCCGTTGCCGCAGCCCATGTCCCTGTCTCGAATGTCTCTGCTGCGGTCGTGCCCATGAAAGGCATCTCAAGATGGGTGTGCGGATCAATCCCGCCGGGGATCACATAAGCGCCCTCCGCGTCGATATAGTCATCCCCCTTCAGGCCTTCACCAATCTGCTTGATCACTTCGCCTTCGATCAAAACGTCGGCTTTCCACGTGCGATCCGCTGTGCAGACCATGCCGCCTTTGATAACTTTCGTACCCATATTAATACGCCTTTCTAAATGCCTTCATCTTTCCAGATAAACTTCGGGGGGTCGCGCTCGCGCGATGGGGGCTGGCCCCCTCCTCACTCCACAATTTGTGCTGTTTCCAGAACAGCGTGCATCAACACATCCGTCCCAGCACTTGCCCATTCTTTGGAAATCTCTTCCGCCTCATTATGCGACAAACCATCGACACAAGGGCACATCACCATCGCCGTGGGCGCGCATTTGTTGATCCAACATGCATCATGACCCGCACCAGAAATCAGGTTCATATGCGAATAGCCAAGCCGTTCTGCCGCCGCACGGACAGCGGAAACACAGCCCTCATCAAAGGTTACAGGATCAAAACCACCAACCTTCTCGAACTCGACACCCAAACCCATCTCATTACAAATCGCCTGCGCATCGACACGCAAACGTGCTTCCATATCCTCGATCACCGACAAATCAGGGGAACGGAAATCAACCGTAAAGACCACCTTCCCAGGGATCACATTGCGCGAGTTGGGATAGACATCAATATGCCCCGCCGCACCAACCGCGTGGGGTTTGTGCGACCACGCAATCTCATCCACTTTGTTCAAGATACGCGCCATGCCTAACCCTGCGTTCTTGCGCATCGGCATCGGTGTGGACCCTGTGTGGCTGTCCTTGCCCGTCACAGTCACTTGCGTCCAACTCAGCCCTTGGCCGTGTGTGACGACACCAATGTCTTTGCCTTCTGCCTCCAAAATCGGACCTTGTTCGATATGCAGCTCAAAGAACGCGTGCATCTTATCCTTGCGCGCACCGACAGGTTCGTCACCTTTCCAACCAATGCGGTCCAATTCCGAACCAAACGTTTTGCCGTCTGCATCTTCCTTCGCGTAGGCCCATTCTTCCGTGTGAACGCCCGCGAACACGCCAGAGGCGAGCATCGCAGGGGCGTAGCGCGTGCCCTCTTCATTGGTCCAATTGGTCACAACGATCGGGTGTTTGGTCTTGATCCCGAGATCTTTCATCGTACGCAGAATTTCGAGGCCACCGAGCACGCCCAAAACCCCGTCATATTTGCCACCCGTCGGTTGTGTATCAAGGTGGGATCCAACGTAGACAGGCAGGGCATCAGGGTCCGTGCCCGCGAGCTCTGCAAACATATTGCCCATACTGTCAAGACCCATGGTGCAACCCACGGCTTCACACCATTTCTGAAACAGCGCGCGGCCTTCGCCATCTTCATCCGTCAAAGTTTGGCGGTTGTTACCCCCGGCAACCCCGGGGCCAATTTTGGCCATCTCCATCAAGCTGTCCCAAAGACGATCTGCGTTGATTTTCAGATTTTCACCCGGTGCGGCCATGACTTTTCCCCATAGACTTCGTCGATCTGGCGGATCGATTAAATTTTACCATTTGGTAAAGACACGATTGCAATGTGCGTCAACTCTGTCAAGGATTGACTTGCATGTATTGCTGCCGCATCTCGATGTCGTGCAATTACATGCTCAAATGATGGGCAACTCGAGCAGGAGACCTTTGCATTGACTGAAAGCCCCTCCACCACAAAGAAAGCGCCAAGCCGCATACAGCAGCGTAACCGCACGCTGATTTTGGACGCAGCCCTCGAAGTCTTTTCAAGCCAAGGATATCGCGGGGCAACGCTCGATCAGATCGCAAAACAAGCGGGTTTGAGTAAGCCTAATATTCTTTACTACTTTAACGGCAAGCAAGAGATCCACGTAACTTTGCTTAACCAATTGATGACGGTCTGGCTTGATCCGCTCAAAGAAATGAATCCGAACGGGGATCCAATCAAAGAACTCATTGGCTATGTGCATCGCAAGCTGGATATGGCGATCGAGCTGCCACGCGAAAGCCGCTTGTTTGCCAACGAAATTCTACAAGGCGCGCCGCGCATGGGGCCGCATTTATCCGCAGGTTTGAAACCGCTTTTTGATAAGCAAATCATAGTGATCACCCGTTGGATGGAAAGCGGCAAGATCGCCCGAAGTGACCCCGCGCATCTGCTATTTTCGATCTGGGCAACCACACAGCACTATGCCGATTTTGCCGCCCAGACAGAGGTTTTGCTGCCCGATAGACAAGCGCGCGAAGACGGAGCGCGCGCGTTCTTGGATCAGTTGTTTACCAAGCTGCTAACGCCCTGAGCGCGCCAAAGAGATCAGCTCGATCACATCAGGTCCAAGCCCTTCGACGATGTCGCGCACGCCCTCTTTGTTAGGGTGGATACCGTCAGATTGCATCCGCGCGCGCACTGCATCGCCATCGACCGTGCCGTCGGGCTGCAACAAGCCGATAAAGAAATCACGTACATAAAGCGTGCCATACTGAGCGCTGAGCTCTGGATACATCTGATCAAAGTTCTGCTTGAAATCAGGTCCCATATTTGCAGTCGCGACCAGACCCACCAATAAAACAGGCACGTCGCGCGCAACGGTGGCTTGCAAAATCTTCTCCAGATTGGCGCGACTCACAGCCGGATCAATGCCGCGCAACAGATCATTGCCGCCGAGCGCGACAATCACCCCGTCCACATCATCGGTCAGCGTCCAGTCAATCCGCGCAGCACCCCCCGCAGTTGTGTCACCCGACACGCCCGCATTGATCAGGCACACAGCGCCGCTTTCGGTGCTGTTGGCTTTGAGCCAATCCGCAAGTTGAGGGACAAAACCATCGGGCGCGCGCAAACCATACCCTTGGGTCAAACTGTCACCAAACGCCACAATCGTCACAGGCTCCGCTCGCGCAGCGCTCGCTTGACCAAAGATCAAGACAAAAATGAGCGTAATTGAAGCAATCACCTTGCTCACAGCCTGTGCGAACCCATATCCCAAAGCATAACTCCTAATTGCAGGCCGCCCGATATGACCGCCATTCTCTCCCTTAAAGATGCAACTCTTTCGCTTGATGGCAATGCCGGACGCGTCGATATTTTGCATGGTATTTCTCTTGATGTAGAAAAGGGACGCTCTTTGGCGCTAGTCGGACCTTCGGGTTCTGGCAAGTCCTCGTTGCTCATGTTGATGGGCGGGTTGGAGCGCTTGAGCGGTGGAACGATCACCGCCTTGGGACAAGATTTAACAGCGATGAACGAGGACGCATTGGCCCGTTTCAGGCGCGCCTCGATGGGGATTGTGTTCCAATCGTTTCACTTGATCCCAACGATGACCGCTTTGGAAAACGTCGCAACGCCTTTGGAACTTGCAGGCGACAAAGACGCCTTTGCCAAGGCTGAGGTAGAGCTGGAAACAGTCGGCCTCTCACATCGCATTTCGCATTATCCCAGCCAGATGTCGGGTGGCGAGCAACAACGCGTCGCGCTCGCGCGTGCGATGGTGGTGCGGCCTCAGATTTTGCTCGCGGACGAGCCAACGGGCAATCTTGATGAGACGAACGGCAATGCGATCATGGAGCTACTGTTCGAGCTCCAAGCCCGCGACGGTGCAACGCTTGTCTTGGTCACGCACTCAAACGCATTGGCGAGCCGTTGTGACAGTGTAATTCGCCTACGCGATGGCCGCATTGACGAGAGCCAAACATGAGCATCGCACTCGCCTCAAGATTTGCGCGCCGTGAGCTGCGCGGTGGGCTGAGAGGGTTTCGCATCTTCCTTGCTTGTCTCGCACTTGGTGTCGCCGCGATTGCCGCCGTAGGCACCGTGCGCGCCTCGATTGAAGCAGGGCTCGCGCGCGAAGGTGCGGCGCTTTTGGGGGGTGATGCTGAGTTGGAGTTAACCTATCGTTTTGCAAGCGAGCAAGAGCGCGCATGGATGGCGCAAAACGCAGAGCAGGTCTCAGAAGTTGCCGATTTCCGTTCCATGGCCGTTGTTGGTGATGAGCGCGGTCTGACGCAAGTGAAAGCGGTGGATACGTTTTATCCGCTGATTGGCGAGGTCGGGTTAGAGCCAGCTTTGCCCATCGCGCTCGCACTGGGGGAGCAAAGCGTGCTGCCGGGGGCCGTGATGGAACGCGTGTTAAAGGATCGGCTCGGGCTTGAGATCGGAGGGGTTTTCAAACTTGGAACGCAGGAGTTTCGCCTAACCGCGGTTCTCGTAGATGAACCAGATGGCGCAGGCGGTGGCTTTGGACTGGGGCCGCGCATTATCGTTTTGCGTGATGCGCTAAAAGGATCAGGACTGCTCGAGTCGGGGACGTTGTTCTCCAGTAAATACCGTTTAAGATTACCTGAGAACAGCAATCTCGATGCTTTGAGCAAAGAGGCCGATGAAGCCTTTGCGCAAAGTGGCTTACGCTGGCGCGATGGCCGCAATGGCGCACCCGGCGTTGCGCAATTTGTGGACCGTTTGGGCGCGTTTTTGGTACTTGTTGGGCTCTCGGGTCTCGCTGTGGGTGGTGTTGGCGTGTCTGCCGCTGTCAACAGTTATCTCAAAGGCAAGACATCTGTCATCGCAACCCTGCGCACGCTGGGCGCGGAGCGCGCGGTTATCTTTCAAACATACTTTATTCAGATCGGCGTTTTGAGCTTGCTTGGTATCGCGATTGGTCTGGCTTTGGGCGCGGCAGCCCCTCTCGCGCTTGCCCCTTTAATCACCGAACGCTTGCCAATTCCTGCGGCCTTCGCGATCTATCCAAAACCCCTGTTCGAGGCGGCGGTCTACGGTGTATTTACAGCGCTTATCTTTACCACATGGCCACTTTCACGCACAGAAAATATTCGCGCAGCGACTTTGTTTCGTGATGCAGGACAAAGCGGTGCGCGCTTGCCCGCGGTGCGCTACATCATAGCAACAGCAGCGCTTGTCGCCGCATTACTCGCTTTGGCGAGCTGGTTCTCTGGGACGACCTTCCTAACGCTCTGGACGGCTGGTGGCATTATGGGTGCACTGGTTTTACTGGTACTTGCCGCGCATTTGATCCGCTTTGTTGCGCGCAAAATCGCCCCTTGGGCAAGAGGACGCGCAAGTCTGCGGTGGGCGCTCGGATCCATTTCAGGACCACGCGAGGAAGCGGTATCTGTCGTGCTTTCGCTTGGGCTGGGGTTGTCTGTTTTGGCAGCAGTTGGCCAAATTGATGGCAACCTGCGCGGCGCAATTGCGCGCGATCTACCGAGTGTTGCGCCTTCCTATTTCTTTGTCGATATCCAAAAAGATCAAATGCCTAGCTACTTGGAGCGTCTCAACAACGAACCTGCCGTAAGCCGCATTGATAGTGCACCCATGCTGCGTGGGATCATCACGCAGATTAATGGCAAACCTGCGAGTGAAATTGCAGGCGATCATTGGGTACTCGAGGGCGATCGCGGGATCACTTACTCGACGGAACTGCCTGATAACACACGCTTGCTGGATGGCACTTGGTGGGCGCCGGATTACGCTGGACCGCCGCTGGTAAGTTTCGCCGCTGAAGAAGCCGAAGAGATGAACATCGCGCTCGGCGATACAGTGACCGTCAACATTTTGGGCCGCGATTTCACCGCGACCGTGTCCAGCTTTCGCGAGGTGGATTTTTCAACCGCTGGCATCGGATTCATCATGTCGATGAACCCTAGCGCGTTGTCCGGTGCACCGCATAGTTTCATCTCAACTGTCTATGCCACACCTGAATCAGAGGCCCGTATCTTGCGCGATCTCAGCACCACCTTTCCCAACATCACGGCGATCAGGGTAGGTGACGCAATCGAGCGGGTTGCGAGCGTCTTAGCGGGATTAGCAGCAGCAGTCAGCTACGGTGCCGCTGCCACGCTTTTGACAGGCTTCTTGGTTTTGATCGGCGCATCTGCCGCAGGCGAGCAAGCGCGCACTTTCGAAGCCGCCATTCTCAGAACTCTTGGCGCAACACGGCGATCTATCCTAACGAGCTTTGCGCTACGCGCTGCGATCTTGGGTGGTTGCGCAGGTGCTGTCGCTTTGGGCGCGGGCATATTGGGCGGTTGGGCCGTGAGCACGTTCATCATGGAGACCAGCTACGAAGTGATCTGGAGCAACGCTTTGACGATTGTTTTGGGCGGTATTCTAGCGACGATGCTCTCAGGATTGGCCTTTGCTTGGCGCCCTTTAACAGTGCGGCCCGCGCAAATTCTCAGGAGCCAAGAATGAGCCATCCACGTTTTTTCGGCTACGGCAGTCTGGTGAACCGCGCAACGCATGATTATCCCAGTGTACAGCCTTTGCGCGTCAAAGGCTGGGCGCGTGCTTGGCGCCATACGGCTTTGCGCGAAGTTGCGTTTTTGACCGCCATTCGCGATCCTCAGAGCGAGATTGAAGGGCTGAGCGCGGATGTGCCTAACGCGGATTGGGCCGCGTTGGACGAGCGCGAGTTTGCTTATGATCGGGTCGCTTTGGAGGGCCACAACAACACAGTGATTTACGAGATACCCGCAGACAAACATGCAGCGGCGAGCAACGCGCATCCGATTTTGCTCAGCTATTTGGATGTCGTCGTGCAAGGGTATCTGACGGAGTTCGGGCAAGCGGGCGCGCAGCGCTTTTTTGACACGACCAGAGGTTGGGATGCCCCCATTCTGGATGATCGATCCGCACCAATTTATCCAAGGCATCAAGCCTTGAGCGCAGCAGAGACCCATTTTGTCGACAAAGCACTCACAACGCTGAAATGCACGATACAGGAGCGTTAACGCTTCCAGCTGGTCTGGTGCAAATGGCGTGCTTCGCGCGCGAAAGGTTCTGGCTCAGGAACGCGTGTCGCTTCATTTTCGACCTTGTTCATCACGCGCCATGCCAGCACGACTGACAGCGATCCAAAGATCACACCACCGATCGCTTGGCCAATCAACACACCCGGTGCGCCGAACCAAAGTGCGCCGAGGATCACCAAGGGGATCGTGCCAATCGTGTGACGGCCCCAGTTAAGCCAAGTAGAGTAATAAGGGTGGCCAAGGTTGTTAAAGCTCGCGTTCGCAACAAACAAGAGACCGTTGAAAAAGAAGACCAGCGCAAGCGGGCCACAGAACAGATAGACGAGTTCGCGTGTGATGCCATCAGCAGTGAACAGGTCGGCAATGGGCGCGCGTAGGAAGTAAAGCAAGATCGTCATGAAGACGACGAAAATGCCGACAAATGTGATGCCCGCTTTGAAACCGCCGCGCACGCGATCATGCTGCCCTGCGCCGAAATTCTGCCCGATGATCGGACCAACAGCACCCGAAAGCGCGAAGATGACGCCGAATGCGATAGGGGTCAGGCGGCCTACGATAGCCATGCCCGCGACCGCCGCTTCGCCATATTCTGCCATTGCGCGCGTGACATAAGCTTGGCCGATGGGCGTTGCGAGTTGCGTAAGGATCGCAGGAAATGCCAGCGCGAAAACGGGGCGCAGATCGAGCATCAGATCGCGCGTGTCAGGCTTCACGAAGCCACCGTAATGTTTGATGATTGGTAAGAGCGAGACGCCAGCAATCGTAAGGCGCGCCGCAACAGAAGCTAATGCTGCACCCGTGAGTTCAAGATCAAGCCCAAAGATAAGGATCGGGTCGAGCACAGCGTTGACAGCCCCCCCATAGATCGTCGCCATCATCGCGCGTTTTGCATCGCCGTGTGCGCGCAAGATCGCACCGCCAACCATACCGATCATAAGAAATGGAAGCGAAGGCACGATGATTTGGAGGTAGTGAACCGCGAGGACATGGGTTTCCCCACTCGCACCAAGAAGTGTGACGAAGGTCCCTAAGTTGAGCCACACCAAGCCCGCAAAAATCGAACCAAATACGAAGCCATAGATCAAAGCGTGTGTTGCTTTGCGCTTGGCCTCTTCTTCGTCCCCTGCCCCGAGCGCACGCGCAACCAAAGCGCCCGCAGCGATGGACATGCCAATGCCGAAGGACGTCGTGAAGAATAAGATTGCGCCTGCATAACCGACAGCGGCGGCGAGTTCTGCTTTGCCCAACATCGAGATGAAGATCATATCGACGAAATCGACCAAGAAGATCGCCATAAGGCCGACGGAGGCCGTGAGCGACATCACCGACACATGTTTAAAGAGCGAGCCTGTCAGGAATTTAGCTTGCTCTGACATGTGTTTAACCTTTGGCTTTGATGACTTGAAGAAGCGGCATGAGCGAGGCCATATCAGGCCCGCGTTCACGTCCGGTCACGGCTTTTCGCAGCGGCATGAACAGGCCTTTACCTTTGCGACCTGTCGCCTCTTTCACGGCAGTCGTCCACTCGCCCCAAGTCGTGTCTGTATAAGGGCCATCAGGGAGCATCTTCATTGCTTGTGCGATGAAATCTTCGTCGCCTGCTTCAATAATCGGGTCCGCGCCGTTTTGCGCGAGGTCTGACCACTCGGAGAGATCACTCAGAACGGTGATATTCTCGCGTGCCACGTCCCAGAAACGTTCTGCTTGATCCGCAGGAACGCCGAGAGCGGTGATACGATCTTGTACAGCGGACAAAGGCAGTGTGTGGTTATAACGCGCAGTCAATGGATAGAGATCATCGGCATCGAATTTCGTCGGGGCGGAACCGAACTGTGAAATGTCAAAACCGTCGATCAATTCATCCAAGGAACTGCGCACCTCAACAGGCTGCGAAGAGCCGAGACGCGCCAAAAGCGAGAGCAACGCCATAGGCTGCACACCCGCTTCACGCAGATCGCGAAGAGCCAATGTACCCAGACGCTTGGACAGGGATTCACCTTGCGGGCCTGTCAGCAACGAGTGATGTGCGAAATCAGGCACAGTGCCGCCAATCGCACGGATCATCTGGATTTGGGTTGCAGTGTTGGTCACATGGTCAGAACCACGCACAACGTTTGTGACGCCCATGTCCGTGTCATCCACGATGGATGCCAATGTATAGAGCACCTGACCGTCGCCGCGAATGAGCACAGGGTCAGACACAGATGCCGCATCGATGGAGATATCACCGACAATACCATCCGCCCATTCGATCCGCTCGTGATCCAGCTTGTAACGCCACACGCCATTACCACGCTCTGCACGCATCGCGTCTTTTTCAGCATCAGACAGCGCCAATGCAGAACGGTCATACACAGGTGGCTTGCCCATGTTGAGCTGCTTCTTGCGCTTCAGATCCAGCTCTGTCGGGGTTTCAAACGCCTCGTAAAAGCGGCCCATCTCGCGCAATTTATCCGCGGTTTCAGCGTAGCGGTCCATGCGGGCCGACTGACGCTCTACCTTGTCCCACGTGAGGCCAAGCCACTCCAAGTCCTGCTTGATCGCGTCCACATATTTCTCTTCGGAACGCACAGGATCGGTGTCGTCGATACGCAAAATGAAAGTGCCGCCATTCTTGGCCGCGATCATGTAGTTGAACAGCGCGGTGCGCAGGTTGCCAACGTGGATGTAGCCTGTGGGCGATGGGGCGAAACGAGTGGTGGTCATGAGGGCGCTCTCCTGTTGAAAGTGCTTTTTCATAGGAGCTGCCGATTGTCCAGTTTTGAGCCACTATTCAGGATGCACAGGCCAGATTTTGTCGAGATCGTTCAAACCAGTTTTGATCAGCTCTTCAAGGACGGCCATATCAACATCCGCAAGTTTGTTCACATACAAGCAAGATTTGCCGATCTTATATTTACCAAGACGTGCAAGGATATGATCGTAATCTTGATAGCCCGGAACAATGTAAATCGACAGGCTGGCTTTGCGCGGTGAAAAACCCGACGCAAGTGAATCGCCAGAATGCCCGCTGTCATACGTGTAGCTGTAACGCCCGAAACCAATGATCGTGGGCCCCCACATTTTCGGCTCATAGCCAGTGATGCGCTTATAAAGGTCCAACAGAACCAGCGCGTCTGCCTTGCGGGTTGGATGTTCGACTGAATTGATAAAGTCCAAAGGGTCAACAGGTGTGGTTTTTGTCTTGTTATCGGCCATATCGTTACCCTTTCGCTGCGTCATGGATGCAGGGCCGCTTTGCTTGCCCTAATCTGTGCAAACGTAACCTAAAGGGCCAAAGATGAGCAAACCATACATCCTGCGCAGCTATGAAAAGACACTGAAACTGCCGTTTGGACGTCAGATTTTCTCGATTTATGCGTCACGCAAGGCCCCTTACTTCAGCACGATTCGCCCTTTGGTGAAGACCTTGGAGCCTGGTCGCTGCGAGATTTTCCTCAAAAAACGCCGCTCTGTGCAAAACCACATTGGCACGGTGCACGTGATTGCCGTGGCCAATGGGTTGGAAATGGCGATGGGTTTTCTGGCCGAGGCGACGATCCCGAAACACTTGCGGTGGATCCCTAAAGGGATGGAACTGAGCTATCCTGCCAAGGCAGATACAGATCTGATTTGTGAGGCTGTAAGCGATCCGAGCACTTGGGAACCGGGCGATTTGCCAATCAAAGTGGTCGCGCGTCGGCGCGATGGAACAGCCGTTGTAGAAGGTGTGATCAATCTCTGGATTAGCGAAAAACCCAAACGCTAAAGCTCGGCACCCGGGAAATGGCAGGCGACGCCATTGCTCAGTTCTGGCTCGTCGCGTCGACAAATATCCTGCGCAGCAGGGCAGCGATTTGCAAAGCGACAGCCATCCGGCAGGTTCACAGGATCGGGCGGATCACCTGGAATGAGAATGCGTTTGGTTTGCGCGCGACGCGCTTTGTCCACAGATGGAACCGCCGACAGCAGCGCACGTGTATAGGGGTGTTGCGGCGCATTGAATATATCAAGACGCGGACCATATTCGACGATTTTGCCCATATACATAACCGCAATGGAATCGCACATGTGCTGCACAACGCCTAGGTCATGGCTGATGAACAAATACGTTAGGCCAAAATCCTTTTGCAGCTTGCGCAGCAGGTTAAGGATTTGCGCTTGCACCGCAACGTCGAGCGCAGACACAGGCTCGTCACAGATGATCACATCAGGCTGTGTCGCCAGTGCGCGCGCAATGCCGATGCGTTGCCGTTGACCACCTGAGAACTGATGTGGAAAAAGGCGTTGTTGTTCAGGGCGCAGACCCACGGCTTCGAACAAAAAATCGATGCGCTCGGCCTTTTCGACTTCTGTCATAGAGCCAAGGCTCTCCATCGGTTCGCGAACGATATCCCCTGCCCGCAAGCGCGGATTAAGAGAAGAGTAAGGGTCTTGGAAGATAAATTGCACTTTAGCGCGCGCTTGGCGCAGGTCTTCATCCCCAAGGGTTAAAAGATCGGTGCCGTTGAGTTCGACCTTGCCTTTATAGCTGTTCACAAGGCGCGCAACCGCGAGAGCTGCGGTCGTTTTTCCCGAACCGGATTCACCAACAATCGCCAGTGTTTCACCTCGCTTCACTGTGAAATTGACGTCATCGACAGCGTGCAGATAAGCGTTCTTGCCAAAGCCGCGACCACGTTTCACCGCAAAGCGTACAACCAGATCTTCAACGTTTAAAAGGATGTCACTGCTCATCTCACAACTCCTCCGCGCGCCAGCAGGCGGATTGATGTTCTGGTCCGAACTCTATTTCTGGGGGCCGCGCACGCAGACATTGCGCTTGTGCTTGCAGGCAGCGAGACGCGAAAAGGCAGGTATCTTTGCCAAAATCTTGAAGCGCAGGAACAATACCAGGCACCTCAACCAATTCTTCACGTTCTTCTGTGAGAGTGGACAGAATATGAGGCACACAAGAAATAAGACCCGCAGTATATGGGTGACGCGGATGTGCAATTACATCCTCTACTGGGCCAAGCTCTGCTTTGCGCCCCGCATACATTACGATCATGCGCTCGGCCATTTCAGCAACGGCCCCCATGTCATGTGTAATGAGAATGATAGAGCTGCCCGTTTGACGCTGCATATCCTGCAAAAGGTCAAAAATCTGCGCCTGTACCGTCACATCGAGCGCTGTTGTCGGTTCATCCGCAATCAGTATTTTCGGCTGACAAGCAAGCGCAATCGCAATCATCACACGTTGACGTTGGCCGCCCGACATTTGAAACGGATAATCGTTTACGCGCGCCTTCGCGTTGGGGATACGCACCGCATCAAGCAGTTCAATCGCTTGGCTCCACGCAGCTTTGCGCGACAGGTTTTGATGCGCACGCAAGACTTCTGCGATTTGCTCGCCAATATTGAAGAGCGGATTGAGCGACGTCATCGGCTCTTGGAAAATCATCGAAATGTCGTTGCCACGAATTTCGCGCAAGCGCGCCTCAGACGCTGTGGTCAACTCTTCCCCATCAAATGTGATGGATCCAGCAGCGATACTTCCCACCCCTTCAGGCAAAAGCCCCATCAACGCGAGCGCGGTCATGGATTTACCACATCCAGATTCGCCCACGAAACTCAGGCTTTCGCCGGCCTCAAGATCAAACGAAAGATCATCAATTACGGGCGCGACCCCTGCGCGGGTTTTAATCTCGACCCGCAGATTCTTAACGCTGAGCAAAGCCATTAGCGCGACCTCAGTTTGGGGTTGAGCGCATCGTTTAGGCCATCTCCAACGAGAGAGATGCACAAAACTGTAACGAAAATCGCAAGGCCGGGAATAGTGACTGTATAGCTCGCATCAAGAATATATTGGCGGTTGGAGCCGATGACTTGCCCCCAACTTACGACATTGGGATCTGTGAGGCCGAGAAACGATAAGCCCGCTTCGAAAAGAATAGCTGATCCAACCATGAGCGCCGCTTGTACGATAATGGGCGGCAAAGCGTTAGGAAGGATGACACGGAACATCAGTTTGCTGTTCGTCGCACCAGACGCGCGCGATGCCATGACGTACTCAAGCTCTCGAATACGCAAAAATTCGGAACGCGTAATCCGCGCAACTGCGGTCCAACTGACAACTCCGATGGCGAATGTGATCATGGGAAGCGAAGCGCCGAATAAAGCGACAATAACCATCGAGAAAAGGAGAGTCGGTAAAACCTGAAAGAATTCAGTGATGCGCATTAACAGTTCTTCAACCCACCCTCTATAGAACCCAGCCAAAGCTCCGACCGTGACACCAATCAAAATGGAAACACTCGCCGCTGCGAGACCAATAACGATAGAAACACGCGACCCATGAATGAGGGCAGCCAAAAGATCGCGACCCAAATAGTCCGTCCCCAAAAGGAAACCATCGACTCCGGGTGGTGAAAAAGGGGCCCAAACCATGTCAAATGGATCAGTCGGATAAACCCAAGGACCGAAAATAGCGCAGAGCATTATGAGCGCTAGCACGATAAGCGCGAGCATCGCAGCAGTGTTGCCACGAAACATTTCCCAAGCCTCAGACAAAGGCGAGCGCGCTGGCGGTAGAGTGTTTTCAGGATCTATCAGGCTCATCCTTTGCCTCCTACACGCGGATCAACGAGGCGCAGCGCAAGGTCCGTCAACAGGTTGCCAACGATCACGACCAAGGCTGAAAAGAAAAGAATGCCCAGAATTGTTGGAGTGTCGCGTGCAATGATGGATTGAAATGCCAAAGTACCAAGGCCCGGCCAACTAAACACCGCTTCAACCAAAACAGCGCCGGAAATAACCGCCGAAAATTGCAGACCCGCGAGGGTGATAACGGGAGACAGTGAATTTTTCAGAGCATGTTTATAGACGACTTGGTTCGGCGACAGTCCTTTGGCTTTGGCCGTGCGCACAAAATCGGAACCAAGCGTTTCCATCATCGTCGCGCGCGCGAGCCTCGAATATAGGGCAAGAAAGAGCGATCCAAGCGTGATGACAGGAAGCACCATGTGCCGTGCAACATCAAGGAAATGCACCCAAAATCCACCCTCGATCGTGACGTCTTGCATGCCGGCGACAGGGAACAACTGGATCTTCAATGAAAACGCGATGAGCAGTAGTATGCCGGTCCAAAAAACAGGGGCCGCATAACCGAAGAGCGCGAGGAACGTAACGAAATGGCTTAAAATTCCATTAGGCTTGCGCGCCGAAACAACGCCCATAATTACGCCGATAAAAAGCGCAAGAAGTTGAGCTGTGACCACTAAAAGAAGGGTCGCAGGCAAGCGCTGCAAAATCAGGTCTGTGACGGGCTGGTTGTAAAAGAAGGAAAACCCGAGGTCGAACTGCAAGACACCGCCGATGTAGCGCCCAAGTTGAACAATAAAGGGTTTATCGAGACCGTAGTCAGCACGGATTTGGTCCAGCAATTCTTGGTCCGCACCGCCCATGCTTTGGCTGATCGTATCGGCCACATCGCCAGGAGCGAGATGCATCATAGAGAAATTAAGAACCAAAACTGCGATCAACAAGATCACGGCATAGCCAGCGCGGATCGCGAAACTTTGCAAAACCTGCATTTAGGCCCCTGAATTTGAACGAAATGTTAAGATTTAATCGGCTAGATAAGCATCAGAGCGCAACTGTCGCCGCGCTCTGAAAGGAGATGTTATTCGTCAAGCCAAACCATATCGATCGGCGTGGACGTACCCCAAATACCCATGGGTGCGTTCTTCACTTTGTTGTTGAAGACCGTGTGATAGGGCAAAGTGTTGGTGTGATAAACGGGCAGCTCATCTGCAATAATCGCTTGGAACTCGTTGTAGAGCGCCTTGCGTTTTGTATCGTCCGTTTCAACGGCTGCCATCGCCATCAGCTCATCCACACGCGCGTTGGAATAGCTTTGTGTGTTGGACCAAACGCCTTTTAGGATATTGGTGCTGTCATATGTTCGGTGCACACCAATAACCGGATCGCCCCAGTTAAAGACTGTGTCCCATGACATATCAAAGTCGCCTGTGCCCATCTTTTTCGCCCATGTGGGGAAATCAGCGGAAGCACGTACTTCAACGTCGATATTAACTTTCTTCAAAGCTGCTTTGACATATTCAACCTGTGGCTTCACGCCGGGCCAGCCAAAATCAATTGTCAGCGACATGCGCGAACCGTCTTTGACCGGGAAACCTGCTTCATCCAAAAGTGCTGCGGATTTTTCGAGATCAAGATCATACCCTTCTTGCGCAGCATAGAACGGGCTGTCTGGGTGAATACCTGATGTGCTGTCAGCCGCTGTGCCTTGCATAAGCGCCTTGTGGATGAAGTTTTTGTCCACAGCATATGCAATCGCTTTGCGAACGCGAACGTCTGACAATGGACCTTTGGCAGTGTTCATCGCGAGCCAATCAATCGGGCCAATGGCACCGTAGCCGTCAGCCGTGACTGTCAGTGTTTCGACCTTCTTGAGGCGGTTGATGATCCGTGGGAGCGATTCAAACGCGCCCATGTCAATTTCACCGTTTTCATATGCAATCGCGCGCGCCGCAGGATCGGTGATGATGCGCATAACAATGCGATCAAGGTAGGGACGACCTTCGATGAAGAAATCTTCGAAACGCTCAAGGATCACGTGCTCACCATTCTTGAATTCAACGAGCTTGAATGGACCAGAACCAACAACGTTTTCGTTGTTACGCGGGTGCGCTTTGACGTCCGTGATTTCGCCATCGCCATAAATATGCTTTGGGATGATCGACATCAGCTGACCTGACATCGCGAGCATCAAAGCTGGATGCGGCTTGCTTAGGTTCAAAACCGCAGTATGCGCATCCGGCGTATCAACGCTTTCAACTGGTGCGAACATGGATTTGAAAGGGTGGTTCGCTTTGATGACGTCAACCGAAAAGGCAACATCTTCGGATGTGAGCGGCGTACCATCGTGGAATTTGGCGTTCTTTACCAAGTTCAGCGTGACGGTCAGGCCATCCTCTGAAACATTCCAGCTCTCAGCGAGATAGGGTTGTGGCTCCCAGTTTTCATCATAACGTAGGGGCGACGCGAAAAGCTGTGCGCCCGGGTACCCCGTAACGATGCCGGACTGAACCGCCGAATTAAGGTTACGTACATTGCTGCCAAGAACCGTGACGAGCGTGCCGCCTGTCTTGTGGCCTTCCGCGACAACGCTGGTTGCCATAACGGCCGCCAAAGCAACGCTTGCAGCGATACCTTTGATCAAATATTTCATTTTCACTCCTTTGTGTGTCGAACCTGTTGGCAGGTTTTTTATTGTCTAAAAGCAGCCTAAACGGCGTATTTCCCTAAGGGCAACTATTTTCCTTAACTTTTTTCAAGAGCGCGACGGAACTTCGTCGATTTGAAAAATTTGTTTGCACGCAAATAAATCCTGCTTACGCTGAGGAAATTAACTTTTGCGACCTTTGAGGGATTCCTATGAAGACGACTGTTTTTTCCGCGAAAAAAATTGTGACCATGAACCCTCAGAAGCCAGAAGCGAGTCATGTAGCGATTCGGGAAGGGCGCATTTTGGCGGTTGGTTCCCTCGAAGAGATCGCGACTTGGGGCGATTATGAACTCGACGAGCGCTTTGCCGATAAGGTGCTGTTCCCCGGTCTGGTTGAAGGGCACGCCCACACGATGGAAGGCACGCTTTGGCGCTACGTCTATTGTGGTTACTTTGATCGCATGGATCCCAATGGTAAGACGTGGAAAGGCAACAAAAGCATCGAAGATGTGCTTGCCTCGCTCTCCGCGGCGGAAGCCTTGCTTGAGGATCCAGACGCGCCGCTTACGGGTTGGCAGCTTGATCCCATTTACCTTGATAACAAACCCATCACCCGCGCGCAGCTTGATAGCGTTTCGGCGACGCGGCCGATCGGTGTGATGAACGCCTCCGGCCATATCCTTTACGTGAATACAAAAGCGCTGGAGCTCGCGGGCTTGATGAAATCCGGCGTAAACCACCCGGGCATTTCGCTGGGCAATGACGGCATGCCTATGGGTGAGTTGAAAGGCCCCGACGCCATGACGCCTGTGGGTGAGCATGTGGGTTTGAACCGCTCGATGACGGATAGTGATGAGCGAGGCCTGCGTGATTTTGCGAGGCTTTGCGTGCGCACTGGCGTAACAACAGTCACCGATCTTGCCGCTCGTCTGGAGCCGGATGGCGTCGAAACCATGTTGCGCGTAACGGGCGAGCCGAATTTTCCTGCATGCGTGGTGCCCTTACGGTTTTTCCTTGGCCTTCCCCCGAAAGAGTTGATCCCAGAGGTCGCACGTCTCAAGAAACTCTCGACGGATCGTCTGTCGCTTGGGCGGATCAAGGTCGTGGCTGATGGTTCCATTCAAGGGTTCTCTGCGCGGATGCGTTGGCCCGGGTATCACAACGGTGCACCCAATGGCCTTTGGTATATCTCGCCCGAGCAGATGCAAGAAATATACGAACTTGCGCTGGCCGAAGGCATTCAAGTGCACACGCATACGAATGGTGATCAAGCGACGCAGCTCGCAATAGAAAAGCTGGAATTGGCGTTGAAGAAAGTCCCGTCGAATGATCACCGCTTTGTGCTGCAACATTGTCAGCTCGCCGATCGCGCGCAGTTCAAGAAGATGGCGGCGCTAAAGATGAGCGTGAACCTCTTTGCAAACCATCATTTTTACTGGGGCGACGAGCATTATCGCCTGACTGTTGGCCCTGATCGCGCGCTTCGCATGAACGCCACGCGCACGGCGCTTGATTGTGGTGTGCCGATGACGATCCACTCGGACGCGCCTGTTACGCCCCTTGGTCCGTTGTTCACTGCTTGGTGTGCTGTGAACCGATTGACCGCATCTGGGCGCACGCAAGGCGAGCATGAGAAAATCACAGTGGATGAAGCACTTTGGGCCGTGACGATGGGTGCCGCGCATACGCTACATATGGATGGGCAGATTGGCTCGATTGAGATAGGCAAGCGCGCTGATTTTGCTGTTTTGGAAAGCGATCCGCGCGAGGCCGAGCCTGAAAAGCTGAAGGATGTCGAAGTCTGGGGTACGGTACAGGGCGGTCGCGTATTTGCCGCTGCCGATGCCTGAGGCGCTTCCCGTCACGATCATCGGCGGTTACTTGGGTGCGGGCAAAACAACGCTGGTGAACCACCTGTTGCGCACTGCGAATGGGCGTAAACTGGCTGTTTTGGTTAATGAATTTGGTGCTTTGCCGATTGACGAGGATCTAATCGAAGCACAGGGCGATGATCTGATTTCCATCGCGGGGGGCTGCATTTGCTGCTCTTTTGGGTCAGACTTGAGCGCTGCTTTGATGAACCTTGCAGAGCTCAAAGTGCGCCCCGACCAAGTGGTGATCGAGTGTTCCGGAGTAGCCATTCCGTCAGCGATTGCCGCATCGGTCAGCTTGCTTGACGGGTTCGTCCCTGACGGGACGGTTGTCATGGTGGATGCGGAAACCATCCAGGAGGCGGCCGTGGATGAATACATCGGCGACACGATTACGCGCCAGCTGGTGGATGCGGATTTGACGCTGATCAACAAGGCCGATCTCGTTAGCGCAGCGCACGTGACACAGCTTGAGACTTGGCTTCGAACGCTCGCCCCGAGTGCACGATCTTTGGTCGCAGAGCATGGCAAAGCACCGCTTGATATGGTGCTTGGCTTAGGCGCGAACCCGCGCGAAAGTCAGCAAATGGGTCATGCAGATGGGTTGTTTGAGAGCATCGCTCTGCCCTGCCCTAGCTCTTTAAACGGCGAGATCCTTGCGCGCAAACTGACAAGTGACCCAGTCCATATTGCGCGCGCAAAAGGGTTCTTTGTGGACGAACTTGGCGCGCTGAAAGCGTTGCACATCGTTGGGCGGAGGTTTGATATATCGGATGCGCCCGAAAACGCGCCTTTGGGGATTGTGTGTATCGGGCTCAAAGGGCAGTTTGACGGCGATCTGATCCGCAAGACTGCCAGTGAGGCCCTATGACCAATCCGCTCTACGATGCCCTTTTCGCCCCTCATCTGGGCAAGCAAACACCGTTTATTCATGTGCCAGACGGCCAAACGCTGACCCATGATGCGTTCTTGCGTATGGCCTCGAAAATTGCTGGCGCACTTACAGAGGCGGGGTTAGTCGCGGGTGATCGTCTTGCCTTGCAGGTTGAAAAGTCGCCAGAAGCTTTGGCCGTCTATGCGGCTTGCGTCCAGAAAGGCATCATCTTTTTACCGCTCAACACAGCCTATACGGCGGTTGAATTAGAGTATTTCATCGACAACAGCGGTGCCAAACTGGTGATATGCGACCCAAGTAACGCAGACAGCATCGCACAGATCACAAAGCGCACTGGCGCTGCGTTGATGACGCTTGACGCGAGCGGCGCTGGCAGCTTGATGGATGCGGCAAGCACACAACCTGAAACGACTGAAACCGTCGAGCGTAGTGACGATGACTTAGCCGCGTTCCTCTATACCTCCGGCACGACTGGTCGCTCTAAAGGGGCAATGTTGAGCCAGAACAACCTGCTTTCTAATGCCGAAGTCCTCAAAGACTATTGGGGTTTCAGCAAAGACGACGTGTTGCTGCACGCTTTGCCGATTTTTCACACGCATGGGCTTTTTGTTGCAAGCAATATTATGTTGCTCAGCGGAGGTGCCATGATTTTCATGCGCGCGTTCAACCCCGACACGATCCTTACGCAAATGCCAAACGCGACGAGCATGATGGGCGTGCCGACTTTCTATACACGCCTGCTTGATCATGATGGTTTTAGCAAGGAGTCTGCCGCGCATATGCGGCTGTTCATCTCTGGCTCTGCCCCGATGCTCAGCGAAACGCACGAGCAATTCGAGGCCCGCACAGGTCAGCGCATTCTTGAGCGCTACGGTATGACCGAGACAAATATGAACACCTCAAACCCCTACGAAGGCAATCGCAAAGCGGGCACAGTGGGTCTGCCTTTACCCGGTGTTGAGGTGAAAGTCTGTGACCCCGAAAGCGGCGCAGAGCTGGCGCAAGGTGAGATCGGCGTGCTCGAAGTACGCGGTCCAAACGTGTTTCAGGGCTATTGGCAGATGCCAGAAAAGACCGCTGAGGAACTGCGCAAAGACGGCTTTTTCATCACCGGTGATTTAGGGATGATCGACGATGATGGCTATGTGCAGATCGTTGGACGCGGCAAAGACCTTATTATTTCTGGCGGTTACAACATTTACCCCAAAGAGATTGAGCTCGTTATCGACGACCAACCCGGCGTGAAAGAAAGCGCTGTTATTGGCGTACCGCATCCTGATTTCGGCGAAAGCCCTGTCGCTGTTGTCGTGCCCGAGGGTGACGGCCCCGACATCGATCAAATCACAGAGGCGTGTCACGCAGCACTTGCCCGCTTTAAACATCCGCGCAAGATCCTTATCTGTGACGCCTTGCCCCGCAATACGATGGGCAAAGTTCAAAAGAATGCCCTGCGCGATGAACACAGCGCGCTGTTCGCCAACAAAGAAAGCTAAGCCATGAGCAATCAAGACGAATATACGCCCCCGAAAGTCTGGACATGGGAGCAGGAAAGCGGTGGCACGTTTGCCTCGATCAACCGCCCCATCGCGGGTGCGACGCATGACAAAGAGCTACCGCGCGGCGCGCATCCTTTGCAGCTACATTCCATGGGAACGCCCAATGGTGTGAAGGTTACAATTTTGCTCGAGGAACTGCTCGCGCTGGGTCACACAGGCGCCGAATATGACGCTTGGTTGATCAAGATTGGCGATGGCGATCAATTTGGCTCTGGCTTTGTTGCGGCCAATCCGAACTCAAAAATTCCTGCACTGCTCGATTACTCCGACGGTGGGGAGCCAATCCGCGTCTTTGAGAGTGCTTCAATCTTGATGCATTTGGCGGAGAAATTCGGCGCGTTCATTCCACAGGGTCAAGCGCGCGTTGAGTGTTTTAACTGGCTGTTCTGGCAAATGGGCAGCGCGCCTTATCTTGGTGGTGGTTTTGGCCATTTCTATCACTATGCGCCATACAAAATGGAGTATCCGATCAATCGTTTTGCAATGGAAGTGAAGCGCCAGATGGATGTTTTGGATCGGCATTTGGCCGAGAACGAGTATTTTGCAGGGGATGAATATTCCATCGCGGATATGGCGATTTGGCCGTGGTATGGGCGCTTGGCAGAGGGCAAAGCCTATGAAGCAGGTGACTTTTTGGACGTCAAAAGCTACGAGCATGTGCAGCGATGGACCAAGCAAATTGGCGAACGCGAAGCGGTCAAACGCGGCAAGATAGTCAATGTCGCGTGGGGCGAGCCAAACGCGCAACTCCCAAATCGCCACAGCGCCGCTGATATTGATGCTGTTTTAGCGAAGTAATACGATAAATCGTCGCCCAAAAGAGAGGAATGTTAATCCTTTGGGCGACAATCACACCTTTGCACATAAATTCCAGTGAGTTTTAGTCAGTTTTGAGGCCTCGGGCCCTTGTGCTTTTAGCGATTCGACGCACATTAGAAGAAACCCAGAAATATCCGATTAGGAGTTCGCGTGTCCCTCTTCTATATCGTCGCTTTACCCTTCTTTGGAGCGTTGCTCCCTGGCTTGATGAATTCCGCAGGACGTGCTGCGACGGCGGGTGTGACCTTTACCGTCACGCTGGCTGCTTTTGTCGGATTGCTAACAAATCTGCCTAGCGTCCTCGCTGGCGAAGTCGTGATGGCGCGCGTCGATTGGATGCCGCTTTTGGGGCTGAACTTTTCGCTCATGCTGGATGGTCTTGGCTTCTTCTTCGCGCTGCTGATCCTCGGAATTGGTCTTTTGATCATCGCTTATGGTCGTAATTACCTGAGCCGCGACGATAATATGGGGCAGTTTTTTACTTACTTGTTGCTTTTCCAAGGCGCGATGGTCGGCATTGTCCTAAGCGATAACATCCTGCTTTTGCTTGTTTTTTGGGAACTTACGTCACTGTCGTCTTTCCTGCTTATTGGATATTGGAAGCATCTTCCCGAGGGTCGCCAGGGCGCGCGCATGGCATTGACCGTGACGGGCATGGGCGGTCTTGCGATGATAGGCGGCATGCTGATCCTTGGTCAGATTGCAGGCAGTTATGATCTGAGTGTGATCCTGCAAAACCGTGAGTTGATCCAAGCGGATCCGCTTTATGTTGCTGCGTTGATCTTGATCCTCTTAGGTTGTTTCACCAAGTCTGCACAATTTCCGTTCCACTTTTGGCTGCCGCACGCGATGGCCGCGCCGACGCCTGTGTCGGCCTATCTGCACTCCGCGACGATGGTGAAGGCGGGTATCTTTCTAATGGCACGCATGTGGCCTGTTCTGTCTGGGACTCCAGAGTGGTTCGTGATTGTCACAACCGCTGGCTTGATCACAATGGTCTTGGGTGCAGTCATTGCGCTGTTCAAACATGATTTGAAAGCGCTTCTTGCCTTCTCGACGGTAAGTCACTTGGGCTTGATCACGATGCTTTTGGGAACCGGCACTGCCTTTGGCGCGATGGCGGCGATGTTCCACATTCTAAACCACGCCACGTTCAAAGCGGCGCTCTTTATGTCTGCAGGAATCATCGATCACGAAGCGCACACACGTGACATTCGCCGGCTTGGTGGGTTGCGCAAACTCATGCCGATCACCTTTATCATCGCCTCACTCGCAGCACTTTCTATGGCCGGTATTCCGCTGTTGAATGGCTTCCTGTCCAAGGAAATGATGCTGGAAGAAGCGAACCACACAGTGCTGTTCAACTCTCCTTGGTTGGTGCCTGTTTTGGCGACAGTCGGATCACTTTTCTCAGCCGCTTATTGCTTCCGCCTGATCGGTCACGTGTTTTTCGGTCCTGTGCGCGACGACTATCCCGCAAAACCACATGATCCTGCTGCGGGTCTTTGGTTGCCGCCTGCGATCTTGGTTGTGCTTGTAGTGGTTATCGGCGTCGCGCCTTTCCTCGCGGAGCCATTCATCAAGCTCGTCACAGCTTCGGTACTTGGAGATGCGGCTGAAGTGCCCAAATCTTACTTCAAGATTTGGCACGGTTTGGTGCCTGCACTTTATATGTCGATCGTCGCGGTTGTCGGCGGTCTGATCATGCTCCTAATCTTTAAGCCGTCCTTGCGTATTTGGGATGCGATGCCACGCCCAGAAGCGAAGGTGATCTTTGAAGCCATCGTTGAAAGCGTGGCCAAACTGGCCCGCGCGATCATCTTGCCGCTGCACAACGGCGCTTTCTCACGCTACGCGGCGATTGCGGCGATCACGATGGTGGCTGTTGGCTATCACGCGTGGAGCACGGGAACGATTGCTGCGCCTACACGTGAAATGCAGCCTGCCACCCCCGTTGCGGTTGGCGGTTGGCTGATGTTGGTGGCGGCGACTGCGGGCATGGTGATGATGCACCGCAATCGTCTTTTGTCCCTGATCCTGATTGGCATTGTTGGCCTTATGGTCTCTATCGGTTTTGTTTTCTTTAGCGCGCCTGACCTTGCGATGACGCAATTCACCGTCGAAGTTGTGACGATCATCCTGCTCTTGCTGGCGCTCAATTTCTTGCCCAACAGAACGCCGGTCGAAAGCACTGTGCTGCGTCGCGTCCGTGATACCAGCGTGGCGATCTTCGGCGGTCTTGCGACCTTTGCGCTGTCCTATCACTACATGCTGCGCGACGCGGTTACGGCTCCGATTTCCGAATTCCATCTCGCCAATTCTTACAAAGGTGGCGGTGGTACGAATGTGGTGAATGTGATCCTCGTCGATTTCCGTGGCTTTGATACTTATGGCGAAATTATCGTTCTAGGTATTGCCGCGCTCTTGATTTACGCACTGACTGAAACCTTGCTGGGCGGCCCTGTGCGCGCACATTTGTTGAACCGCAAGCCGGATCAAAAGCGTGCGGGTAACAAGCACCCGATGATGATGGTCGTGCTGACGCGCGTGATCATGCCTGTTGTCTTGTTGGTTGGTTTCTACATCTTCCTGCGCGGGCATAATGAACCCGGTGGAGGCTTTATCGCCGGTCTGATCGTGTCGATTGGCGTGGTTATGCAATATATGGCGAGCGGGTTTGGCTGGGCCTCTGCGCGTTTGCGCTACCCTTATCATGGCGTCATTGGCGCAGGTGTTCTGATCGCTGGCCTTACTGGCATCGGGTCTTGGTTCGTTGGCAAACCTTTCCTCACATCAGATTTCACCTATGTGCGCATTCCACCATTTGAAGAGTTCGAATTGGCCACTGCGGCCCTGTTCGACCTCGGTGTTTTCCTGGCCGTTGTCGGGGCCGTGATGCTATCGCTTGAGAGTTTCTCGCGTCTTGCGCGCCAGTCCGGTGGACCTGATAGCGAGCACGCGCTCGACATTGATCCATCGCGTGATGATCCCAAAGAGCCCGCTGAGAAGGAGGCCGTATAATGGAATTTCTAGTTGCATCTGCCATCGGCATTCTTACCGCAGGTGGCCTTTACCTGACGCTGCGCTTACGCACTTTCCCGGTGATTTTGGGCATCTCGTTGCTGACCTATGCGGTGAACGTATTCTTGTTCGCTTCTGGACGTTTGACTGTTGGCGCACCACCGATTCTGACCAAAGGCGTCGAAGTTTACGCGGATCCACTACCGCAAGCATTGGTGCTGACGGCCATCGTGATCTCTTTCGGCATGACAGCCGTTGTCGTGATGATCGGTTTGGGCGCATTTCTAGGCTCGGATGATGACCACGTGGATGACCAACCCGAAAGCGATGACGCCGAAGCGGAGGGCACATCATGATACATTGGATCGTTGCCCCCGTTATTCTACCTGCACTTGTTGCGCCTTTCATCGTGCTTGCTGCGCGCTATCACATTGGCATCCAGCGGGTCTTGTCGCTGGCCGGTGTCGTGGCCTTGGTGATCATCGCTGCGAGCCTTGCGTGGCAGGCATCAGACGGCACAATCACGCTTTATCAGATGGGTGATTGGGCCGCACCGTTTGGCATCGTGCTAGTGGGCGATCAGCTATCAACGATGATGGTTTTGCTGACATCTGTGCTTGCGCTCTTTGTGTTGCTCTATGCCATAGGCTCTGGTTGGGATGATCGTGGACGGCATTTCCATGCGCTGTTCCAGTTCCAACTGATGGGTATCATGGGTGCGTTTTTGACGGGTGACTTGTTCAACTTGTTCGTCTTCTTCGAAGTCCTGTTGATCGCCTCTTACGGTCTGATGATCCACGCGGGCGGCAACGCGCGTCTGAAAGCAGGCGTGCAATATGTGCTGTTCAACTTGATCGGCTCGACGCTGTTTTTGTTCGCGCTTGGCTCTATCTACGCAGAAACGGGCACGCTCAATATGGCGGATCTGGCGAACCGCGTGACGCTGATCGGGCCTGAGGAAACTGTCGGTATCCGCATCGCATCGGTGCTCTTGCTTATGGTGTTCGCGATCAAGGCAGCACTTGTGCCGCTGCATTTTTGGCTTCCGTCGAGCTACGCAGAGGCCCCTGCCCCTGTCGCCGCCCTTTTCGCGATCATGACCAAAGTTGGCGCATATGCGATCATCCGTGTCTACACGATGATCTTCCATCCAGAGCTTGAAGCGACAGCGGGTCTGCACGACCTGTGGCTCTTGCCTGCTGCGCTGATTTCATTGGCGATTGGCATGACAGGTGTTCTGGCCGCAAAGAAACTGGATCGCGTTGTCGCATTTTCGGTGATCGGGTCCATGGGGATGGTGATGATTTCCATCTCGCTGTTCACGCCCGAAAGCATCTCAGCCGCGCTCTATTATATCGTGCATTCCACCCTCGCGGGTGCGACGTTATTCCTGATCTCTGATCTGGTGCGCACTGGTCGCGCCAACCTTGATTTGACAGTGCAGCCTGTGATTTCCGGAAACGCTTTGACGGCTGGCATGTTCTTTGTGGGTGCGATTGCGATGGCGGGTTTGCCGCCGCTTTCTGGCTTCCTTGGCAAGCTCCTCGTACTCGATGCTGCCTTTGACAACGACAAGATGGCGTGGATTTGGGCGATTGTTCTTGGCTCTAGCTTGATCAGCATTCTAGGGTTCGCGCGCGCAGGCAGCATCGTATTCTGGAAAGCACATAGTGTGTCCCATGAAAACGGTGCAGAGGTGCCGAACGCGCCTTCACCATTGGCATACGCGGCCGTCGGTGGCTTGATCGCATTGCTGGTGGCCCATACAGTTTTCGCCGGACAAGTGCATGGATATACGTTCAAGATGGCGGCAGGCCTGTTCGCGCCTGAGGCGTATATTTCCACCGTGGTAGAGACACCCGGCAAGCTAAGCGACGCAAAGAAGGGGGATCACTAAAATGGCACGCGCATATCAATGGCTATTGCCGCACCCTTTCCTGACGCTCTTGCTGGCCATCGTTTGGATCTTGCTTCAAAATGAATTTTCCGCAGGCATGGCGGTCTTTGGCATCATCTTGGGCATTATAATTCCGCGCATGACCTCGATCTGGTGGCCAGATACACCAAACAGTTTCCGGCTGCGCAAAATGGCCAGTTACAGCCTGATTGTGATGTGGGACATCGTTGTTGCGAATATCCAAGTCGCTTGGATCGTACTGTCAGTGCCAAATTCCAAATTGAAACCTGCTTGGGTGGTCGTCCCGCTTGATCTGGTCCAGCCAGAGGCGATTACGATGCTTGCAGGTACGATCACTTTGACCCCCGGAACCGTCTCTGCGGACCTCTCCGACAAAGGGCACAGCCTGCTTGTGCACGTTCTGCACACGGATGATCCCGACAGTGTCGTAGAAGAGATCAAGACCCGCTACGAGGCACGCTTGAAGGAGATTTTCGCATGATGGCTGCTCCTGAGTTCTTGAGCCTTGCGCTGACGATTGTTTTTGTCACGTTGGTGGTAGGGCAAATCCTGTCGATGGTCCGCTTGGTGCTTGGTCCCACATCTGGTGATCGCATTCTCGCGCTCGACACGATGGTGATCAACGCAATTGGCCTTGTTGTTGTGCTTGGCATTTCGCAAGGCGTGCAAATCTATTTTGAGGTCTCATTGCTGATCGCAATGCTTGGCTTCGTATCCACAGTCGCGCTCGCGCGGTTCATTTTGCGGGGGGATATCATCGAATGAGTGGTGAAATTATTGGAACCTATGCGACTGCGATTTTCCTACTGATTGGCGCGGGATTTGTTGCTGTCGGAGTGATTGGCCTGCTTAAATTCAACGACCCTATGACGCGTCTTCACGCACCCACAAAGGTTGGAACCGTAGGTATTGGCGCGCTTTTGGTGGCCTCGATTATACACTCCTACACGCTGGGGGACTCGTCCTATCACGAGTTGCTCATCTTGGCTTTCTTGTTCGTCACAGCGCCAATTTCCGCGAATTTCATCGCAAAGGTGAACATCCATCTGGGCACATGCGAAACACCGCCTCAGCCAGACCGCGATGACACTTGGGCAACTTTGGAGACACCCGACGAGGAAATCGCGAAGAGCTGATCAGCTGTTATCGCGCCAACGGTTCACGATGGGGTAGCGGCGATCCAGCCAGAACGCGCGCCGTGACAGGCGCGTGCCTGGGGCGGATTGGAAGCGTTTGTACTCAGATATGTAGAGCAGATGTTCAATCTTCTTCACCACATCACGCTCATATCCCGCCGCCACACAATCCGCGACAGAGGCGTCATCATCCACGAGCATTTCCAAGATACCATCAAGGATCGGATAATCGGGCAAGCTGTCACTGTCTTTTTGATCAGGACGCAGCTCGGCTGAGGGCGGCTTGTCGATGATCGAGGGCGGAATAACTTCGCCCTTAGGCCCCATCATCCACTCGAAATGGTTTTGGTTGCGCCAGCGGCAGACTTCAAAGACGCGCACTTTGTACATGTCTTTGATCGGGTTATAGCCGCCCGACATATCGCCGTAGATGGTCGCATAACCAACGGCGACTTCGGATTTATTGCCCGTTGTGAGCAACATTGATCCGAACTTGTTGCTCATCGCCATCAAGAGAAGTCCACGCAAGCGCGACTGGATATTCTCTTCGGTGACGTCCGCGTCGAAACCTTCGAACAGAGGTGCAAGCGTGTTGGTGATCGCATCACGCCCTTCTTTGATCGGTACGAAATTATACTCCGCACCAATCCGTTCTGCGCAATCCTTGGCATCATCGAGCGAACCTTGGGACGTATACTCAGACGGCAACATCACGCAGCGCACATTTTCCCCGCCCAGCGCATCAACAGCGATGGTTGCCACCAGCGCGCTATCAATGCCGCCGGACATGCCAAGAAGTACTTTCTTGAAACCCGTCTTGCCCATGTAATCGCGAAGCGCGGTCACGCAGACGCGGTAATCCTGTTCGAACTGACCGGGAATGAGTGCTTTCGCACCATCCTCGACACGCCAGCCATCAGAAGTGCGGGTTAGATCCACATGTGCGATCTCTTCATCAAAGACAGGCATTTGCATCGCAAGCTTGCCACCGGGGTTGAGCGCGAAAGAGCCACCGTCAAAGACCTGATCGTCCTGACCGCCCACCATGTTGAGGTAGATCAGCGGCAAGCCAGTTTCGACAACACGGCTGACCATCTGGTTCATGCGTACATCAAATTTGCCGCGATAATAGGGGGAGCCATTGGGCACGAGCAGGAATTCAGCGCCTGTTTCTTCCAGCGTTTCCGACACGTCCTCGTGCCATGCATCTTCGCAAATGGGGCTGCCGATGCGGGTGTTTCCAACGGAATAAGGGCCGCCCAAAGGACCGCTGTCAAAGATGCGGACCTCATCGAACACATCCTCATTGGGGAGGTTATGTTTGAGTGCCTTGCTCGCGATCTTGCCACCGCGACAGATAAAGTAGGCGTTGTAGAGCTTGCCATCTTCAACCGCAGGTCCACCAATCGCCAAAGCGGGGCCGTCAGCGCATTTCACCGCCAACTTTTCGATCGCGGCGAGGCAGGCCGCTTGCACGGCTGGCTTCATCACCAAGTCTTGCGCGTTGTAGCCTAGGATAAACATCTCTGGTAGAGCGACGAGATCTGCTTTGGCGTCGCGCCCTGCTTCCCAAGCTATGCGCGCTTTGGCGGCGTTGCCTGAAATATCGCCGACAGTCGGGTTCAATTGGCCCAGCGTGATGCGGAAATGATCTGAATTGGCTGCGGCGGTCATGTTTAGCGCTCCGGCAAGATATGTTGATGCAGATGTAGCCCTAGCGGCGGCCAAGGGAAAGAGGGCCGCGCAATGTATGCCCGAAAATCCATTGGCTTTGCACATGTGCTGATCTAGGGTCGCCCCCAAACAGTGGCCTTTAGAACTGGATGCCTTTCATGCGTAACGCTTCGCTCGCTTTTATGATGTCTCTCGCTTTGAGCGCTTTGCCACTTGGTGCGCAAACGACAGATGTGCAAACGAAGCAATATGATGACGGCGGCTTTTATGAAGGCACTTTCAAGGACGGCATGCAGCACGGCTTAGGGACTTATCGCTTGCCCAATGGCTATGAATATTCCGGCGAATGGATCATGGGCGAAATCCTCGGTGAAGGACGCGCGTTGTTCCCGGATGGCGCGGTCTATGAAGGCGCGTTTGCCAAGGGTAAACCCAATGGTATCGGGCGCGTCACATATAATGACGGCAGCACCTACGAGGGCAGCTGGGAGAATGGCGTGCCACAAGGCACGGGTGTATCGATCAGTGCAGATGGCAGCCGCTTTGAGGGCACGTTCAGAGGTGGCAAACATCACGGAAAAGGCAATCTCCAGCGCGCCGATGGCTACACTTACAAAGGCGATTGGGTGAATGGCGTCAAAGAAGGTGCCGCAACAATCGCTTATGCGGATGGCTCTGAATACCAAGGCCAAGTGCAAGACGGCAAACGCGAAGGACGCGGAATTTTCACACTCAGCGACGGAATGATCCTTGATGGGCCTTGGCGCGGTGGGCAACTAAGCGGGATCGGCAAGGTCATCCAGCCCAACGGTGATCTCTATGAGGGCGAGTTGGTCGCGGGACGTCGCGAAGGCAAAGGCAAGGTCATCTATCAGAACGGTGATATTTATGAGGGCGATTTCCTAGACGATCTGCGTCATGGGGTCGGCACGTTCACCGCAGCGGATAACTACATTTATGCAGGCGAATGGCGTCAAGGTTTGATCGAGGGCGCTGGCCGCGTGAACTACCCTGACGGGTCTGTTTATGAAGGGCAGATGCTTAATGGCTTGGCACAAGGCAAGGGGCAGATCACTTATCCCAACGGCTCAGGCTATGTGGGCCAATGGATTGCCAATGTGATCGAAGGCACGGGCCGCGCGGTTTATGCAAACGGCACGATCTACGAAGGCCAATTCAAAGACGCGAAACACGATGGACAAGGCACGCTGACGCGTCCCGACGGGTACAGCTACAGCGGCGCATGGGTCGCAAATGAGATCCTCGGGGTGGGCACTGCGACTTATCCTGACGGATCTATCTATGAGGGCCAATTCACGAACGGGCAGCGCAATGGGCGTGGTGTGTTTCGCATGGCGGACGGGTTTTCGTATGAAGGCGCATGGGCAAGTGGCGCAATGACCGGACAAGGCACGGCGACATATGCAAGCGGTGATATTTATGTTGGCGCATTCGTCGACGGAAAACGTCAAGGTGTGGGCGAGATGCGCTATACCGATGGCAAAGTAACGTCCGGAACCTGGGCAAATGGTCAGCTGATCACGCCAGACGACACGAGCGGCAACTAGTCTTTAAACAACTTCGCCTGCATCCAATTTTTCAAGAAAAATTGCAGCATCCGCGAGAACTGTCGCGCGATGATCTTCGTGCATGCGGTTCCATATGCGATACATATTTCCCATGCGCGCGTTATTTGAAAAACGGTCTTCGTGGCGGATCAGAAAATCCCAATAGAGCACATTAAACGGGCAAGCATTCTCACCTGTTTTTTCCTTCACAGAGTACTGGCAAGATTTGCAGTAATTCGACATGCGGTTGATATAGGCCCCGCTCGACACATAGGGCTTAGAGGCGATGATGCCGCCATCCGCGAACTGGCTCATCCCGATGGTATTGGGCGCTTCGACCCATTCAAACGCATCGGCGTAGACTTCCAGATACCACTCATGCACTTGCTCGGGATCGACGCCTGCGAGCAGCGCAAAATTGCCGGTCACCATGAGGCGTTGAATGTGATGCGCATAGGCCTCCTCGCGGGTTTGCTCCACCGCTTTGGACAAACAATGCATCTTTGTTTCACCGCCCCAATAGAGCGCAGGCAAATCGCGTTTATGCTCTAGCGCGTTGCGCGACGTGTAATTCGGCCCCTCAAGAAAATAGATGCCGCGCACGTATTCGCGCCAACCAATGATCTGACGAATAAATCCCTCCACCGCGTTGATCGGCGCATGCCCATCTTTATACGCCGCTTCAGCGGCTTGGCATATTTCCAACGGACCAAGCAGACCCGCATTTAGGTAAGGTGAAATCACAGCATGATAGAGGAACTTATTTTCGCTCAGCATCGCATCCTGAAAGTCACCAAACCTTGGCAAAGCATGAGTAATGAAATGATCTAACGCGCTCAGAGCGCCCTCTCGCGTTGTGGCAAAGTTGAAACCATCAAGAGTGCCAAAATGATTAGGAAAGCTCGCTTCAACAAGCGCAAGCACGTCTTTGGTAATCGCGTCAGGTTCGAACGGCAAAGGTCCTGAATAGCTGACGTCCTTGGGCGCGGCCTTGCGGTTGTCGTGATCAAAATTCCACTTTTCGCCAACAGGCTTATCACCCTCCATCAACAGGCCCGTCTTACGGCGCATGTCGCGGTAGAAGTATTCCATCCTGAGCGCCTTGCGTCCCTCTGCCCAAGCTTCAAATTCCTGCAAACTGGCGATGAACCGATCGTCTTCCAGTATTTGGATTTTCAGAGGTGCGTCTTCCAATGCTTCGATCAAGCGCCATTCACCCGGCGACGTCGCAAGAACCTCTTTCGCGCCTGTTTCTTCCATACGGCGCAACAATTCGCCAACAATACTGCCCGCGTTTTGCGTGTCGTCAAGCTGCGTGTAACGCACATTCCAGCCATCAGCTTGCAACGCGCGCGCGAAGTTGCGCATCGCAGCAAAGATGAACGCGATCTTTTTTGGGTGGTGCTTCACATAAGTCGCCTCTGCCACGACCTCGGCCATCACCACAATGTCTTCAGCTTTGTTGGCCGCGCTGAGCGCAGAAAGATCAGCGCTCAGCTGATCCCCCAGTACGAGAATGAGTTTCACCAAGGCACCCTTTCGCCGGACCAGTCAAAGAATTGACCTGTGTGAGATGAATCAAGATTTCCAAGAACCCCAAGCAGGTTTTCAGCCGCCTCGGGCGCCGGCACAGTTGCATGGCGCGCAACGTATTTTTCGGTAAAGGGTGTTTGAACCGTTCCGGGGTGCATCGCGACGCAGGCAAGTGATTTGTGCGTGCGCGCAAGTTCTATCGCGCTCGTGTGAACGATCTGGTTCACCGCTGCTTTTGCCGCTCGGTAGGAATACCAGCCCCCCAGGCGATTGTCTCCAATTGAGCCAACGCGCGCCGAAAGAACCCCGATATGTGCTGCGGATTTACGATCCAACAGCCGCGCAGCGTGACGCAAGATCAGCGCAGGTCCGACTGCGTTCAAAGCAAACTGGTCCATCATCGCCTTCCCACTGATCTGCTTTAGCGACTTTTCAGGCTCTGCACCCTCAATCTCCAAAGCTCCGGTTGCGACAATCAACAGATCATAAGTTTGATCCAAAGCGCAAAGCGTGCGCTCCACCGATGCTTCATCAGTTATGTCCAACCCATCACCACTACGCGAGAGCTCTGTAATCCTAGCATCTGACGCTTTGAGCGCAGCACAAAGGGCCGCGCCAATTCCGCCCGAAGCTCCGATAATCAATGCGTTTTTCCATCTCATGTTGGGAAAATAATTCGCCAGCATTTCAGGTCAATCCAAAAAGGGGTTTTCCTTAACCATTTTCGCGGTATAACGATTCCCATGAAGATGAATGGCCATATCCAGATCGACGCACAGCGCACCAGCGCTGGGTCTCTGCTTGGCCTCCTCCTTCTTAGCTGCCTCTGAGCGTGCCGGTCGGCGCGAGCGCTCAGGGGAGTTCAGGTCGCGCCACTTCACATGAAATTCCGGTTTAGTCCTTGCCCAAGCAGGGCGTATGAAAATGAGACAGACAATGAGTACTTCCCAAAAAGATAAAGTCGTCATCTTTGACACCACCTTGCGCGATGGCGAGCAAAGCCCGGGTGCCACAATGAGCCATAGCGAGAAACTCGAAATCGCGGGTTTGCTGGACGATATGGGCGTTGATATCATCGAAGCGGGTTTCCCAATCGCATCAGAAGGTGATTTTCGCGCGGTCAGCGAGATTGCAAAAAACGCGCGCAATTCTGTGATTTGCGGCCTGGCGCGCGCCAATTTCGGTGACATTGATCGCTGCTGGGAGGCTGTAAAGCACGCGAAACAACCACGTATTCACACGTTCATTGGTACGTCACCTTTGCACCGCGCCATTCCAAACTTGACCATGGATGAAATGGCCGAACGCATTCATGATACGGTCAGCCACGCGCGCAACCTGTGTGATAACGTCCAATGGTCACCCATGGATGCGACGCGTACAGAAGAAGATTACCTATGTCGCACCGTTGAAATCGCAATCAAAGCGGGTGCAACAACGATCAACATTCCGGACACTGTCGGCTATACGGCCCCAGTCGAGAGCGCCGAGTTGATCCGTATGTTGATCAACAAAGTTCCCGGTGCTGACGAGATAGTCTTTGCCACCCATTGCCACAATGACCTTGGCATGGCGACAGCCAACTCTTTAGCCGCAGTTGAGGGCGGCGCACGCCAGATCGAATGCACAATCAACGGTTTGGGCGAGCGCGCAGGCAATACTGCCTTGGAAGAAGTGGTGATGGCGCTGAAAGTACGCGGCGACATCATGCCCTTTTCGACCGGGATCGATACGACAAAGCTGATGAACATCTCGCGTCGCGTCGCGGCTGTGTCTGGCTTTGCCGTACAATATAACAAAGCAATCGTAGGCAAAAACGCTTTTGCGCACGAAAGTGGCATTCACCAAGACGGCATGCTGAAGAACGCTGAAACCTTCGAGATCATGCGCCCAGAAGACGTGGGTTTGACCGAGACGAATATCGTTATGGGCAAACACTCCGGCCGCGCCGCTTTGCGCTCCAAGCTGGAGAATTTGGGCTTTGAATTGGGCGACAACCAGTTGAAAGACGTGTTTGTCCGTTTCAAAGAACTGGCGGATCGCAAGAAAGAAGTGTTTGACGACGATTTGGTGGCTTTGATGCGCACGACGAGCGATCCTGAGAGTGATCGCTTGAGCGTGAAATCCTTGCGTGTTGTTTGCGGTACGGATGGCCCGCAAGAAGCGGCACTGACCTTGAGTGTGGATGGCGAAGATCGCTCGACCACTGCGACGGGCGATGGCCCTGTCGATGCAACATTCAATGCGGTTAAAGAACTTTTCGAACATGACGCGCGCTTGCAACTCTACCAAGTGCATGCAGTCACCGAAGGCACGGATGCGCAAGCAACGGTCTCTGTACGCTTGGAAGAAGATGGCAAAATTGTTACCGGCCAGTCTGCGGATACGGATACAGTCGTTGCTTCAGCGAAAGCATATGTCAGTGCGCTTAATCGGTTGCTTGTGCGACGCGAACAAACCGAGGTCGGCTACGACATCAAAGGCGTGGGTTACAAAGATGTGTCTTGAACTTCATCTTTCCAAATAAACTTCCGCCGGAGGCCAAACCGAATTTTCTAGAAAATTCGCACCCCTAACACCGCAAGCCGCCCTAGAAATAAGGGCGGTTTCGCGCCGATTGTCTGGATTCAACCCCTTTTCCCTACCGTAAAAGAGCCTATAAGGATATTTCGCTTGCGCTCATAAGAGTCGCGGGCTCAAAACCATTCTGAGCAGGACCATAGAGCATGGCATTTTGGGACAAAATCTCCGGCCTTTTCACTTCTGACATGGCCATTGATCTGGGCACAGCGAACACGCTTGTCTACGTCAAAGGCAAAGGCGTCGTTCTATCTGAGCCGTCCGTGGTCGCGTATCACATCAAAGATGGCGTGAAAAAAGTGCTCGCTGTGGGCGAAGATGCCAAGTTGATGCTAGGACGTACACCCGGTTCCATCGAAGCTATTCGTCCTATGCGGGAAGGTGTGATTGCTGACTTTGACACCGCTGAAGAAATGATCAAACATTTCATTCGCAAGGTGCACAAACGCTCGACGTTCTCAAAGCCAAAAATCATCGTATGTGTTCCGCACGGTGCAACACCCGTTGAAAAACGCGCTATTCGCCAGTCTGTCCTCTCCGCCGGTGCACGCCGCGCTGGTCTGATCGCAGAGCCTATCGCCGCTGCAATCGGTGCAGGCATGCCAATCACTGACCCGACAGGTAACATGGTGGTCGACATTGGTGGCGGGACGACGGAAGTCGCAGTTCTGTCACTTGGCGATATTGTTTATGCACGCTCCGTGCGTGTTGGCGGTGACCGCATGGACGAAGCGATCATCAGCTATTTGCGCCGCCAGCAAAACTTGCTTGTCGGTGAGTCCACCGCAGAACGCATCAAAACATCTATCGGCACAGCACGTATGCCTGATGATGGTCGTGGTGCGTCGATGCAAATTCGCGGTCGCGATTTGTTGAACGGTGTCCCTAAGGAAACCGAAATTTCCCAAGCTCAAATAGCAGAAGCGCTCGCAGAGCCTGTTCAACAGATTTGCGAAGCGGTGATGACAGCGCTTGAAGCAACACCACCAGACTTGGCGGCTGACATCGTGGATCGCGGTGTGATGCTAACAGGTGGTGGCGCATTGCTCGGCGATCTCGATCTGGCGCTGCGTGAGCAAACCGGACTTGCCGTCTCTATTGCTGACGAAAGCCTTAACTGTGTGGCGCTTGGCACTGGTAAAGCGTTGGAATACGAAAAACAATTACGCCACGCGATTGATTACGATAGCTAATTTCGGCATCGTAGCAACCGAGAGCATCTAGCCTCTCTTAGCGGAGACTGCCTTGGCCAAAGACCGCGCACAAAGCGAAGATTTCACAGCCCCCCTCAAGCGCTTGCTTTTGGGCTTAGTGCTTTTGTGCCTTTTCGCGATCTTCTTGGTCTGGCGCATCGACAGCCCGCGCGTTGAACGCTTCCGTCTTGCTGTGATTGACCGCGTTGTCCCGAATTTCGACTGGGCCATGGTTCCTGTGACTGGCACCATCAATCTCGTTCGAGATTTTCAAAGCTATCAACGGATTTATCAACAAAACCAAGAGCTGCGCCGCGAGCTTCAGCAAATGAAAAGCTGGAAAGAAGCCGCCTTGCAACTCGAGCAAGAAAACGCGCGTTTGCTTGATCTCAATTCTGTGCGCCTTGATCCGCGTCTCACCCATGTCACAGGTGTCGTGATGGCCGATAGTGGGTCGCCTTTTCGACAGTCGGTCCTATTGAACGTAGGTCGCCGCGATGGCTTGCTTGATGGTTGGGCTACGATGGATGGATTAGGTCTCGTGGGGCGTATCTCGGGTGTTGGTGAGAATGCATCGCGCGTTATTCTTCTGACCGATACGACCAGCCGCATTCCGGCAGTCATTCAACCGTCTGGGCAAAATGCGCTGGTTGTCGGCGACAACACGCGTTCGCCCCCGATTGATTTCCTCGAAAACCCTGATCTCGTACGCCCGGGTGATCGGGTTGTATCATCAGGGGATGGTGGTGTTTTTCCCGCAGGTCTCGTGATTGGCCAAGTTGCGAAAGATCCGGGCGGACGCTTACGTGTACGTTTGTCAGCAGATTATGAGCGGCTCGAATTTTTGCGGGTTCTGCGCAACTACGGCGCTGAGCGCATTGAAGATACGGGCAAACTGATCCGCCCCGAAGAAGCGCTCTCAAATCCCGAAACATCCACCGAGCCCGAGCAAACCAGCGAGGCAAGCGATGGCTGAACATCGTCCCGCCCGCGTTTGGGTCATGCGTAGCCTCTATCTCGGGCTGTCGTTTTTCATCATCTTTCTGCATTTGCTTCCTTTAGCGACCAGCCCAAACAGATGGGTTGCGCCAGATTTAATGATGGCACTCACATTCGCTTGGGCGATGCGGCGGCCAGAATATGTGCCAGCACTTTGCGTCGGGGGCATCATTTTGCTGGCCGATTTGCTGTTCCAACGACCGCCGGGATTAACTGCTGGTCTTATCGTCGTCGGTGCCGAAACACTGCGCGCGCGGGCAGTTGCAAATCGCGACATGCCATATCTCGTGGAATGGATGAGCGTTGCAGGCGTGATGATCGGCGTCGTGCTCGCGCAGCGATTATTGCTCGCGATATTCTTTATTCCTGCTCCCGCACTCAGCTTGGTCTTGCAAGAGCTGATGATGACCATAGCTTTATACCCAGTCGTGGTGATGCTGTCGCATTTCGTGTTTAGTGTGCGCAGACCCTCGCCGGGTGAAGTCGATTCATTGGGACAACGTTTATGAGACGCTCTGCTACGGAAACCACTGAGAGTGCTGCAAAAATTACGCGGCGCGGCTTGGTCGTGGCTGCCGCTCAGGTGGGTTTTGTCGGGTTGCTTGGAGCGCGCATGCGCTACATGCAGGTGGACCAAGCGGATGAGTTTCGCCTGCTTGCAGACGAAAATCGCATCAACATCCGCCTCATTCCTCCTGCGCGTGGTCAACTTTTTGACCGCAACGGCATTATTTTGGCAGAAAACGAGCCGAGCTATCGCATCACAATGGTGCGCGAAGACGCGGGGGATGTGAACACGGTGATCGCGCGGCTCTCGACGCTCGTTGAGTTAGACGACGACGAGTTGAACCGCGCTTTAACCGAAATGAAACGCTCTGCCCCTTTCCTACCTGTCACCATCGCGGATCGGATTAGTTGGGAAGAGCTGTCGCGCGTCGCGGCCAACGCTCCGGCGCTACCAGGTGTGACGCCAGAGGTCGGCCTATCGCGTCGCTATCCGTTAGGCGCGCCATTCGCCCATGTTGCCGGCTATGTTGGTCCCGTGAGCCAACGCGATTTAGAGCGTATTGAAGACCCTGACCAACTCTTGCGCATCCCACGCTTTCAGATCGGCAAAGTCGGCGTTGAGGCCAAATATGAAGACAAGCTTCGCGGCAAAGCAGGTGCGAAACGGGTCGAAGTAAACTCCATCGGGCGCGTCATGCGCGAACTTGATCGCCGCGAAGGGCAATCAGGCGCGAACGTGCAGTTGACCATCGACTCCAAGCTGCAAAGCTATGTGCAAGCACGCCTGGGCGAGGAAAGTGCGTCAGTGGTTGTGATGGACCTCAAGCGTGGCGATTTGCTCGCGATTGCGTCCTCTCCAACCTATGATCCCAACAAATTCGTGCGCGGTATTTCCGTAGCTGACTATTCTTTCTTGCGTGACAATGATCGCAGACCCTTGGCGTCGAAAACGGTTCAGGATGCATATCCGCCTGGCTCTACTTTCAAGATGGTAACAGCGCTTGCCGCCCTTGAAGAAGGGATCATCACTGCTGAAGACACAGTGCATTGTCCCGGTCATTTGGAGGTCAGTGATCGCAAGTTCCACTGCTGGAAACGCTCTGGCCACGGTCATATGAACCTTGAGTTATCTCTGCGCGAGAGCTGTGACGTTTATTATTACGACCTTGCGCTCAAGGTTGGGATCGAGAAGATTTCTGCTATGGCCAAAAAGCTCGGCCTAGGCATTCGTCACGACGTTCCGATGTCGGCGGTGGTCCAAGGCTTGGCCCCGACCAAAGATTGGAAATTGCAAAACCGTGGCAAAGAATGGGTGATTGGCGATACCGTCAACGCATCCATCGGACAGGGTTTTGTTCTGGCGTCCCCGCTGCAACTGGCTGTTATGGCTGCACGACTAGCCACTGGGCGCAGCCTCGCGCCACGTTTGGTTAACACGATAGATGGTATTGCTGAGCCTAGTCTTGGTGGCGAAAGACTTGGCATCAACGAAAACAACCTGCGCAAGATCCGCAAAGCGATGTTTGAAGTTTCAAACAGTCGCCGTGGCACGGCCTATCGCAGCCGCATTATCGCCGACGAATTTCGTATGGCGGGTAAGACAGGCACATCGCAAGTGCGCAACTTTGAGAGTGAGCGCCGACGGTTTGGGCGAGTCTTGAAAGACAGCGAAGTTGAATGGAACCGTCGTGATCATGCGCTTTTTGTGAATTTCGCGCCCTACGAAAACCCCGAAATTGCTGTGTCCGTTGTCGTTGAGCATGGCGGTGGTGGCTCTGCCGCCGCGGCACCGATTGCGCGCGATATGACGTTGCAAGCGCTCTACGGTGAAGATCCACCGCTCACGGCTTACCCCAACAAAGATCGCGGCCGCATTCGGACTCAGCAAAAACGCTTGCGCGAACTCAGCGCGCAAGTTGGTGATCGCGGAAACGATCGCGCATGAGTTATCTTGAGTATACGGTCAAATCGGTCCCCACAGGGATCGGCAAGTTCTGGCACTTAAACTGGGCTTTGATCGTGCTTCTAACCACAGTCGCAGGCGTCGGTTTTTTGATGCTTTATTCTGTGGCTGGCGGATCCTTCTCGCCTTGGGCAGAGCCGCAGATCAAGCGCTTTTTGCTAGGTTTCACTTTGATGATCATCGTCGCGATGGTGCCGATCTGGTTCTGGCGTAACGTGGCTGGCGTCGCCTACGGTGTGTCCATCATCTTGTTGCTTTACGTAGAGTTTTTCGGCACCGTCGGCATGGGTGCGCAGCGTTGGATCAATCTTGGTTTCATGCGGCTGCAACCCTCTGAGTTGATGAAAATCGCTTTGGTGATGCTGCTCGCGGCCTACTACGATTGGCTACCACTGGCGCGCACTTCCAAGCCGCAATGGGTGGCGATCCCTGTGATCATGATATTGCTGCCCACGATGTTAGTGCTGCGCCAACCTGACCTTGGAACTGCGCTTTTGTTGATATCGGGCGGGGGTCTACTGATGTTTATGGCGGGGGTGCATTGGGCGTATTTCGCTGCCGTAATTGCAAGTGGTATTGGCCTGATAGCAGCCGTTTTCCAAAGTCGCGAGACCGAATGGCAGATGCTTAAGGACTATCAATTCCGACGAATTGATACATTCCTCAACCCCGCGAGCGACCCCTTGGGTGCAGGGTATCATATTACCCAGAGTAAGATCGCCCTTGGCTCTGGCGGCTGGACGGGGCGTGGCTTTATGCAAGGGACGCAATCGCGTTTGAACTTCTTGCCGGAAAAGCACACGGACTTTATCTTTACGACCCTCGCGGAAGAGTTCGGCTTCATCGGAGCCTTTTCGCTTTTGCTGTTGTATCTGCTCATCATTTTGTTCTGTGTGGTGTCCGCAATTAACAACAAGAACCGCTTTGCATCACTGGTAACACTTGGCGTTGCGGCGACCTTCTTCCTCTTTTTTGCGGTGAATATGTCGATGGTTATGGGCCTAGCACCCGTCGTTGGCGTACCCCTGCCATTGGTCAGTTACGGAGGCTCGGCCATGCTTATTCTTCTCATCGGATTTGGCCTTGTGCAAAGTGCACACGTGCATCGGCCGCGCTGATGGTTGTGCAGGTTTTATTCGCAGCGAAAGAAGAGCGCTGGGACCAGTATGAAGCCCCCCTTACGCGTGCCTTAAGGGAGGCTGGCGTTGAGGCGACCATTGGTACGGATATTGCGGCGCAGGATGTAGAATACATCGTCTACGCTCCAAATTCTTCAGTGCAGGATTTTTCGATCTTTCCGAAATTGAAGGCGGTTCTCAACCTTTGGGCAGGCGTTGAAACGGTGGCACCGAACAAAACGCTTAAAGTGCCGCTGGCACGCATGGTCGATCATGGTTTGACCCAAGGCATGATCGAATGGGTGACGGGCCATGTTTTGCGCCATCACCTTGGCATGGATACGCATATTTTCAATCCGGATCGCCTTTGGGAGGCAAAAGCGCCGCCTTTGGCCGAGCAGCGCCGCGTTTGTATCCTTGGTCTTGGCGCGCTTGGAAGCGCCTGCGCGCAGACTTTGGCGGGGCTTGGATTTGATGTGTCAGGTTGGAGCCGGAATGCAAAAGATATAGACGGCGTCACTTGTCACCACGGCGATGCGGGTCTGAAAAACGCGTTGAGCGACGCGGAAATAGTGGTGCTTTTGCTCCCAGACACGCGCGCAACCACGAATGTTGTGAACGCCACCAGCCTTCAATGGCTCGCTAAAGGTGCCGTGATCATTAATCCTGGCCGTGGTCCTTTGATTGACGATGACGCCTTACTGTCAGCGTTGAACAGCGGCCAAATCGGACACGCGACGCTGGATGTATTTCGAATAGAACCGTTGCCGCAAGATCATCCCTATTGGGCGCATCCGAATGTGACAGTCACACCTCACATCGCATCTGAAACGCGCACTTGGACCGCGAGCCAATGCGTTGCGGAAAACATTAGGCGCAGCGAAATAGGTGAGCCGCTGTTGCATCTTGTGGATCGCTCGGTCGGATATTGAGCGGGGATGCGATTTTACTAGAAAAATCGCGCCACCCCTCAGCAGGCGTTAGCGCAATTTGGGCGGCTTGTCCGGGTCTGATCCGGGTGCTGCGCGAACAACCTGCGCCCGCTCTTCGAGCTTTGGTAACTCAAAACGAAGACCAACTTTCGCCATAGCGGCCGCCATTGGATCGCTTTGCGAAAAGAAGCCCACATCAATACTACCCGCTTCGATACCCGAAAAAGTCAAAGCTTCGCCCGCAGCGCGCGCAAGTGCGTGTTCCGCCCCTTCAACAGCTCCGACAAAACCAAGCAAATGACCTTGCCGACCGCCTTCATAATGCACCGCGACAAGATATGCGTTACTCGCGAAACCCGCAGCACTGGCCAGTTTCGCATCAAGCGCCGTAAGCAATTCTTCGGGCAAACCTTTGGGCGCATAGAGCTCTTCCGGGCGTTCTTCGACTTCATCAGGGGCATGCGCCAGCGTGTCACAAAGCCAATTCACTGCGTCTGGTGGAATCAACATTTGCGACGGTGCGACTTCGAGATTAACGCCTAGACCAATGCCCTGCCCTGTCAGCATCTGCGCAATCGAACGGCCTGAGAGCGCAGCATAAGGCGCTGATTTTCCAACGAACTGAGAGAGACGATCGATCCGATCAAACACCAAAACAAAACTGGCCTCACCCAGATCAAAGATCTCGGGCTCAATCTGCTCACCCATCGCTTCCTTGCTCAAAAGCAAGAACATCTCGCTGTCAGCTAGGCGCTCGTAAAAGCGCAAACGCGCAGCATCATCGTTGGGAGCAGCTTCCATCCCGGCATGGGCAATATCTAGCGGGGTCTGTTCACTCATTTCAAAACCTCTGACACACGTGCGCGCAAGACAGGAAGTAGGTCGGCCTCGAACCACGGGTTTTTCTTCAGCCATCCGGTATTGCGCCAAGAGGGATGCGGCAAGGGGAAAACCTTTGGCGCGTGGCTTTGCCAATCCATCACCCTTTGCGTCACATTGCGCGCGCCGCCCAAATGCCATTTCATCGCATACCCACCAACGAGCAGAGTAAGCGGAACGTCGCCCAGCATGTTCATCACAGGCGTACGCCATGTTTTGGCGCAAATCGGTGGCGGAGGGAGATCGCTACCCTTAGCGTCATAACCCGGAAAACAAAATGCCATCGGCGCGATCGCTAGTTTGCTTTTATCATAAAATGTTGCTTCATCGATTTGCAGCCAATCGCGCAAACGATCCCCTGAAGGGTCGCTGAAAGGCCGCCCACTTTCATGAACACGCGCACCTGGCGCTTGTCCCGCAATCAAAATGCGCGGAGCCACATCAGGGGAAACCCACAGAACAGGGCGCGGGCGATGTTGCGTTGCGGTAAGCGCAAACCGCTCCTTGCAAAGCGCGCACGCATGAATATCTGTTAAGAGATGTTGGAAAGATGATGTCATAGCAACGCAGAATGCATCAAAAGAGCCGATATTCCCATTCATATTCCCTGCGATTATCTGCAGGCATTGAAACAATTATGCGTGATGTGACATACTGTGGACAAAATCGGCACATAAAGATTGCTTAAGACATCCTATATAAAAGAAACGCGGTACAGCAGGCCGGATAGGTAAATGTTAGAGTTCGAGAACGTCAGCAAGTCCTTTTGGACGGGAACGCAGCGCAAGGTTATCCTTGATCGTGTGTCGTTTCGCATAGAGCTTGGCCGCTCTGTGGGCATTCTTGCGCCGAATGGCACGGGTAAAACAACGCTCGTGAACATGATGGCGGGGCTAGAGAAGCCTGACGAGGGCGAAATTCGCAAGTCCTGCAAGATCTCGTTTCCGCTGGGTTTTATGGGTGGCGTTGTCACACGCCACACAGCGATGGAAAATTCGCGTTATATCGCGCGGCTCTATGGGCTTGATCCGGACTATGTCGAAGCGTTTTGCCGTTGGCTTTGCGGGCTTGGTGAATACTTTGACCAACCGCTCGGAACCTATTCATCAGGTATGCGCGCGCGCTTTACCTTCGCGCTGCTTCTTGCGCTCGATTTTGACATGTATCTCATCGACGAAGGCATGCCCAACAGTACCGATGTCGAATTTAACCGCAAAGCCGGTGAAATCCTGCGCGAACGCTTGCGCACTACGACCATTATTATCGTCTCGCACCAAGCTGAGACGCTAGAGAAATTTGCAGCCTCAGCAGCCGTCCTCGTTGGCGGGAAATTGAAGATGTTTGACACCTTGGAAGAAGCGAAACAGCTCTATGACTACGAAACCCAAGGCTAAAAAGTTCCGCATCAAGCGGACTGGCTCACTTGCAGATGGACAACAATCTGCACCGCCTGCGGCCCCCGCCGCCGCGCCTAATCCTGCGCGCGTTGCACCCGCGCAGGCGCAGGCACAACCGCAAACTCAGAGGCCAGCAGCCCCTCAGCAACAGGCGCAACCTCAGCCCCAGCGAGCGCAGCCCCAACAAACGCAACAGCCGCAAACCCAAGCAATGGGCCGTATCCAACCTGTGAAAAAAGAGGTGCCCGTTGGCGCGACTCAAGCACAGGCACAAGCGCAAGTTCAAAACCAAGCGCAGGCGCGTGCAGGGCTGGTATCCTCCGCAGCGGAAGCAGCGTCCGAGCAAGATATTGACGCGATCAAGCGTGAAGGGCTCACAGGCCGACAGCTTCGCATGGCGCGACGTGCAGCGCAAAAATATGGGCTTGCGCCCACATCCGATTACGATGCTGTGCGCCAGTTGCGCACACGCGGGATCGACCCGTTCCAACGTACCAATATGCTTGAATTGGTTGTCCCGAGCGAAGGTGACACCGCCGGCAAAGGCGGTAGTTCTGCTACTCAGCCTTTGCTTCCTCAAGATCCGACGCTTGAGCCCATTAATCTGCCTCAAACAATGGCAGCGGGCGCGAATATGCCTGCGCATCCAACAGGTCCGAGCCCTGCCGAGAGGCGCGCAGACGAGATCACGCAAATCCAGCGCGATATTGCGAAGCGCCGACGCCGCAAGCTGGCATTGCTGTTCACGCGCCTTGCGTTCTTTGTCTTTTTGCCGACGCTTATCGTTGGTTGGTATTACTATTTTATTGCCACGCCCATGTACGCGACCAAGTCCGAATTTTTGATCCTCAAAGCGGAAAGCTCTGGCGGTGGCGCGATGGGTGGTTTGCTATCAGGCACACAATTTGCCACCAACCAAGACGCCATTGCGGTGCAGTCCTATCTGGCCTCGAAAGATGCAATGTTGCGGCTTGATGAGGACGAAGGGTTCATGAGTCATTTTATGAATCCAGAGATCGACGTCATTCAGCGGTTAGAAGAAAACCCCTCCAATGAGGACGCGTATAAGATTTTCAAAAAAGCGATCGAGATCGGTTATGATCCGACAGAAGGCGTGATCAAGATGGAGGTCGTCGCGGCCGATCCTCAAGTTAGTGCCAAATTCTCCAAGGCGCTTATCAGCTATGCTGAAGCACGCGTTGATAATCTGTCTTTGCGCAAACGTGAAAATCAAGTGGCTGACGCGGATCGCAGTTTTCAGAATGCCGACGCAGAGCGCCGCATCGCCCAAGAACGACTGGTGCGTTTGCAGCAAGAAGGCTCGATCTTGGATCCAGAAGGCAAAATCGCCTCGCTGCGCAGTCAGATCAATAACATCGAAGTGCAACTCCAGGGCAAAGAGCTTGAGCTCGCCGCACTGCTCGACAACAACCGTCCAAACCGTGCCAAAGTTGAAGGCGCGGAAGGGGACGTACGACGCTATCAAGCTTTGCTTGACCGTTTGAATTCCCAGATGACCGACGCATCGCAGGGCGAAAACTCATTGGCAGAACTCGCCTCTCAAATCCAACTTGCGCAGGCGGACGTGGCCACGCGCGATATGATGCTCGCCTCTGCACTTGAACAGCTAGAGCAAACCCGTCGTGAAGCCGCATCCCAAGCGCGTTATCTCACGACCAGTGTCGAGCCAGTACCAAGCCAAGACCCCACTTATCCACGTAAATTCGAGAACACTATTCTAGCGTTTCTCGTTTTTGCAGGTCTCTATCTTATGATCTCGCTCACAGCGTCGATCCTTCGTGAACAGGTATCTTCCTAATATGAAAACTCTCGATATCGCTGACCTGAGTGTCGGCAACGCGGCCCCTTTGACGATCATCGCAGGGCCGTGCCAACTGGAAAGTGCCGATCACGCGCAGATGATTGCGGGCAAGATGAAAGAAGCCTGCGACAGCGTCGGTGCGCAATATATTTTCAAAGCGTCCTATGACAAAGCAAACAGAACTTCTGTTTCTGGCGTGCGTGGACCGGGCATGGAAGACGGTTTGAAGATGCTGCAAAGCGTCAAAGACGCAATTGGCGTGCCTGTGTTGACCGACGTGCATTGGCCTGAGCAATGCAGCATCGTAGCGGGCGTCGCAGATGTTTTGCAAATTCCAGCGCTTTTGTGTCGTCAAACGGACTTGGTTCTTGCAGCTGCCGAAACGGGCGCGGCAATAAACATCAAGAAGGGACAGTTTTTGGCCCCCTGGGATATGGCGAATATCGTGGCTAAGGTGGAATCGACTGGAAACACACGTATCCTTTTGACAGAACGTGGCACATCGTTTGGCTACAACACGCTTGTGACTGACATGCGCTCGCTGCCACAAATGGGGCAAACCGGCTATCCCGTCGTGATGGACGCTACCCATTCTGTGCAACAGCCCGCTGGGCTTGGCGGCTCAACAGGCGGACAGCGTGAATTCGCGCCGCTCATGGCGCGCGCCGCTGTTGCGATTGGTGTTGCCGCCGTGTTTATCGAAACGCATGAAGACCCTGATAAATCGCCAAGTGATGGGCCAAACATGATCTATCTCGATCAAATGCCCGCGCTTCTTGAGACGCTCATGCAACTCGACAAAGTCGCGAAAGCGTATCCACTCGAGGTCTAGTCCAATGACCAAACCTGCCCCTAAAGTAACCCAGAACACGTGGGAATTCCTACGCGACGCGATGATAACGCCGACAGGTTTTCGCGAATATGACGCGCGCTGGAAATACCCTGACGACATCAATCTTCCGGGGATAACTGCGTTGGGGCTTGGCCTTGGCACGCAGATGCAACGGCGCGGGATCGAACCTGTGATTGCTGTTGGCAATGACTACCGCGAGTATTCTTTGTCAGTGAAAAACGCGCTGATGTTGGGCCTGATGCAGGCTGGCATTCATGTGAAAGACATCGGCCCTGCCCTGTCCCCTATGGCCTATTTCGCGCAATTTCATCTGAACGCGCCAGCGGTTGCGATGATCACGGCAAGCCATAATCCCAACGGTTGGACCGGTGTGAAGATGGGGTTTGAGCGACCTTTGACGCACGGCCCTGATGAGATGAGCGAACTGCGCGAGATTGTTCTGAACGGAGAAGGTAAGCCCGCTGCGGGCGGTGGCTATGAATTTGTGCATGGCGTGCGCGAAGCTTACCTTGATGATCTCGTTGGCGATTTCAAGATGAGCCGTAAACTCAAAGTCGTGTGTGCGACTGGCAATGGCACAGCGTCTGCGTTTGCGCCCGATCTGTTCGAGCGGCTCGGTGTTGAAGTTGTGCCAAGTCACAATAAGCTCGATTACAATTTCCCCAACTACAATCCGAACCCCGAAGCGATGGAAATGCTGCATGATATGTCCGCATCCGTAAAAGCCTCAGGCGCTGATTTCGCGCTGGGTTTTGACGGCGATGGGGATCGTTGCGGCGTCGTGGATGATGAGGGTGAAGAGATTTTCGCGGATAAGGTCGGCGTCATCATGGCGCGTGATCTAAGCAAGATTTACCCGAATGCGATTTTCGTGGCGGATGTGAAATCCACAGGGTTATTCGCCTCTGATCCTGAATTGCGCGCGAACGGCGTGACCGCGGACTATTGGAAGACAGGTCACAGCCATATGAAGCGCCGTGTGAAAGAGCTGGGCGCGCTGGCGGGGTTTGAGAAATCGGGTCACTACTTCCTAGCGGAACCTTTGGGGCGCGGTTACGACTGCGGCATGCGGGTTGCGGTGGAAATCTGCAAACTGATGGACCGCAATCCTGATATGTCGATGTCAGATCTGCGCAAAGCTTTGCCCGTGACCTATGCGACACCTACGATGTCCCCTTACTGCGCGGATGAAGAAAAATACGCTGTGCTTGAACGTATTGTCGCCAAGCTTGTCGCTTTGGCGGATGGTGGCGGAACGCTTGCAGGACGAGCGATCACGCAGGTTGTGACAGTAAATGGTGCCCGGGTTATCTTGGATAACGGATCTTGGGGACTTGTGCGCGCCAGCTCGAACACGCCGAACTTGATCGTAGTCTGCGAAAGCCCTGAAAGCGATGCAGAGTTGCGCGCAATTTTTGCGCAGCTTGATGCCGTGATCCGCACAGAGCCATTGGTAGGCGAATACGATCAAACAATCTGAGCCAATTTGGCACGGGTGACTTTCATTTTACGCCTGTTATAAGGCGCGCAAACGCATTTCAGAGACAGGACGCACGACATGACAATTCAGGTTTTTGGCCATAAATCCCCCGACACAGACAGCACAGGATCGCCACTCATCTGGGCTTGGTACCTCTCCGAGATCAAAGGCACGCCAGCACAAGCAAAACTGCTGGGCGAGCCAAATACCGAAGCAGCGTTCATGCTCGAACGTTGGAATTTGGACAAACCTGCGATCATCGCAGACGTAGAGGCTGGCGCGCCTTGCGTCGTCGTGGACACAAACAATCCAGCCGAATTGCCTGCATCCATCAACGACGCAGACCTACAAGCGATCATCGATCACCACGCACTTATCGGCGGCTTGACCACCAAAGGCCCAATCGACATCACGATCAAACCTTTGGCCTGCACAGCCACCATCATGCACGACTTGATGGGCGACGATGTCGCCAAAATGCCCGACGCCTTGAAGGGTGCTGCGCTGACGTGCATCTTGTCCGACACGCTTGAATTCCGCAGCCCGACAACAACTCCGCATGACCGCGCTGTTGCTGAAAGTCTGGCCACAACGCTCGGCATCGACATCCCGTCCTATGCGGCTGAGATGTTCGCAGCGAAGTCCGATGTCTCTAGCTTTTCTGACGCCGAATTGTTGCGCATGGATTCCAAGGAATACGCTGTTGATGGCACTAAGTTCCGTGTCTCTGTACTTGAGACAACATCACCCGCGACGGTTCTGGATCGCAAAGCGAGCTTGATGGAGACGATGAAAACTGTCGCCTCCGAGGACGGTGTGGATCAGGTTCTGCTGTTTGTTGTGGATATTCTCAACGAACAAAGCACGCTTTTGGTCCCGAATGACTTGGTGAAATCAGTTGCGTCGAAGTCTTTTGGCGCTGAGGCTAGCGGCGACACCATTGTTCTTGAAGGCGTGGTCAGCCGGAAAAAGCAAATCATTCCGAACCTCAAAGTTTGAGCTGACAGAATTGTGCGCGCCCAAAAGGCGCGCGCTTTATTATTTGGCTTGCCTCCGGCGGGGATATTTTTGAAGAGAGGAAGGGTGCCGTTTTTGCGCTCCTTCGTGTAGCTAGAGAGTGAAATCACTTTGAGGCGCACTTATGAGTCGTATCGTTTCCACCCTTGCCGAAATCTCCCATCAATATGATGCGCTGTTTGTAGACCTTTGGGGCTGCGTGCATAATGGTGTGAAAGCGATGCCTGAAGCGGTCGCAGCTTTGCAAACTTATCGTGCGAGCGGAGGCAAAGTTGTTCTGGTGACGAACGCGCCGCGTCCACGTGCTGGCGTCAAAAAGCAGCTCGTTCACTTTGGTGTGCCCGAGGATGCTTGGGACACGATTGCGACTTCTGGCGATTCGGCGCGATCCGCAATGTTTCGCGGTGCCGTTGGTGAGAAAGTGTATTTCATCGGCGAAGGGCGCGATCAAAGTTTCTTCAAACCCCTCGATCTGGTGGAAGACCCTGTAAACATCACACAAGTTCCTTTGGATGAGGCGGAAGGCATTGTGTGCCTTGGTCCGTTTGATCCAATGGCGGATCCAGCTCTGATGCGTCCTGAGTTTTTACTGGCCAAGCAAAAGGGATTGAAGCTGCTCTGCGCAAACCCTGATCTCGTTGTGGATCGCGGCGAGACACGTGAGTGGTGTGCCGGAGCTTTGGCGGCACTTTACACTGAAATGGGTGGTGAAAGCCTCTATTTTGGTAAGCCACATCCACCGATCTACGATTTGGCCCGTCGTCGCCTAAGTGCACTTGGCAAGCCGATTGCGGATGATCGTATCTTGGCGATTGGCGATGGCGTTCTCACGGACGTTGCTGGCGCGATGGGTGAGGATATCGATTCTCTATTCATCACCGGTGGTTTGGCGCGAGAAGAGACGAAAACCGTCAATGATCCTGACGCAAAAGCACTGGAAAGCTATCTAACAAAGGAACAATCGGCCCCAACTTATTCGATTGGTTATCTACGCTAGCAGTTTTCACTTGCCAATTGCTGCATTTGCAAAGTAATAAAGTTTCAAGATTGCCCATCAGGGCGCTCGTTTATTACTTTGCAAACCTTTGGAGGCTTTCATGTTGGATAATATGCCGCGCGGCACGATCTGTATCGAAGACATCGAAATGGGGATGGTACGCCATCTGCGCAAAGTCGTAACCGACCGCGATATTGAGTTGTTTGCTGAAGTGTCCACAGATCGCAATCCTGTGCACCTTGATGATGACTATGCCAACGACACGATCTTTGAAGGGCGCATCGCCCATGGCATGCTGACCGCCGGTCTGATTTCCGCTGTGATTGGTGAGCAATTGCCAGGTCATGGCACGGTTTATATGGGTCAGAGCCTTAAGTTTCTCGCGCCTGTACGCCCCGGTGACATGGTACATGCAGAGGTCGAAGTGATTGATATCGAGCACGCAAAACGTCGCGTGAAGCTGGATTGTCGTTGCATGGTGAACGGTAAGAAAGTCCTGATCGGCGAAGCCACTGTGCTGGCACCTAGCCGCAAGTTCGACTGATCCGCATCACGACTTGCAACGCCTTACAAGGCGAGCTAGGCCAAGTCCCATGCGCATTATTCGTGACTATACATTCGTAAATCCTGAAGATCGCGGGGCGAGCGCCGCGATTGGTAATTTTGACGGTGTCCACTTAGGGCACCGCGCGGTGATTGATATCGCGCGCGACGCTGGTGAAGCGATTGGCGCTCCATGTGGCGTTCTCACCTTCGATCCACATCCGCGTGCATATTTCGCGCCCCAAGCTGATCCGTTCCGTTTGATGGGCCCTGCCGCAAAAGCCACAGAACTTGCCAAAATCGGCGTTGAGCGGCTGTATCAGTTGAACTTCAACGCCGCGCTGGCCGCTTTAACACCCGAAGAATTCGCAACGCGCGTGATCCATGAGGGACTTGGTCTCAAGCATGTCGTCGTAGGTGCTGACTTCTGCTTTGGTCAAGGGCGTGCTGGCAAGTCTGCTGATTTGCAGAAATTTGGCGACGAGCTAGGCTTTGGGGTGAGCGTCGCTGAGTTGATTGAGGGCACACAAGGACAAGTTTCGTCCACCCGTATCCGCCAAGCGTTGGCCGATGGTAAACCACGTGATGCCGCCAGTATGTTGGGTCATTGGCATCGCATCGAGGGCATGGTTATTGGCGGTGAACAGCGCGGCCGTGAGCTTGGCTATCCCACTGCAAACATGTCGATCGATGGCCTGCATCCGCCACGCTTTGGCGTCTATGCGGTGCTCGTAGAAGTGCAAGACGGCCCGCACGCAGGAAAATACCACGGCGTTGCATCCATGGGTGTGCGCCCGATGTTTGGTGAAAACCGTCCCAACCTTGAGACATTTATTTTCGACTTCACGGGTGATCTTTATGGATCAACCCTTTCGATTGCATTGGTCGAATATTTGCGTGGTGAGGAAAAGTTCGACGGACTTGACGCATTGATCACGCAAATGGATGCGGACAGCGTAAAATCACGCGCCATTCTGGCCGCTTTATGAGCGACGATCCGATTGAGCGCAGCGGGCTTGGCAAAGACTTCTGGCGTCACAAAACGATGGCACAGATGTCTCAGAAAGAATGGGAAGCGCTGTGTGACGGTTGCGGGAAATGCTGCCTAAATAAGCTTGAGGATGAAGACAGTGGCGAAGTCGCTTTGACCCGCGTCGCTTGTCGTTTACTGGATGACAGCACCTGTCGCTGCGCGCAGTATGACATTCGTCACCAGTTTGTGCCTGAATGTATCGTAATGACCCCGAGCAATATCAAAGAACATCTTTATTGGCTGCCACAGACCTGCGGCTATCGTTTGGTCTATGAGGGGCGTGACTTGGAGCCATGGCATCCGCTCAAATCGGGTACAGCCCAAAGCGTGCATGACGCCAAAGTATCGGTCAAGGACATGACCATTCCCGAGTTTGAGGTCGATGAAGACGATTGGGAAGACCATATTATCGAGGAGCCACTCTGATGTTTTTTGCTTCTGACAACGCGGGTCCTGTGCACCCCGAAGTTCTAACTGCGTTGAACCGCGCAAATGAGGGCTACGCGATGCCTTACGGTGCGGACGACGGGATGGGTCGCGTGCGTACACAGATCCGCGAAATATTTGAAGCGCCCGACGCGATGGTGCATTTGGTGTCCACAGGAACCGCTGCGAATTCATTGGCGCTCGCTTGCATGTGCCAACCTTTCGAGACTGCGTTTTGCTCCGCAGTCGCGCATATCCATGAAGACGAATGCAGCGCGCCTGAGTTCTACACAGGCGGTGCCAAGCTGACGATCGTACCTTGTGCCGTCGACAAGATGACACCTGATGATCTGCGCGCCAGCATCGCTGCCGAGGGAACACGCGGTGTGCATGGGCCGCAACGTGGTGCCGTGTCTATCACGCAGGTTGCCGAAAAAGGGTCTGTTCACACGCTCGATGAGCTGAAAGCATTGATTGCTGTCGCGAAAGAGTTTGATCTGCCAGTGCACCTTGATGGTGCGCGATTTGCCAACGCTCTCGCAAAGCTCGACTGTACCCCTGCTGAAATGTCATGGAAACTTGGCGTTGACGCCGTGAGCTTTGGCGGAACCAAGAATGGTTTGATGGGCGTCGAAGCTGTCATTTTCTTTGATCCCAAACAGACTTGGGAATTTGAGTTACGCCGCAAACGCGGAGCGCATTTGTTCTCGAAGACCCGCTATCTTGCCGCGCAGATGGAAGCCTATCTCACCGACGATCTTTGGTTGACCAGCGCACGCCACGCGAACGCAAATATGGCGCGCCTTGCCAACGGGTTGCGCCAAATCGAGGGTGTTTCCTTCCTTGCTGAGCCTGACGCGAACATGGTTTTCGCGCTCATGCCACGCGCCGTACACAAACGACTGCACGACGGCGGCGCTGTGTATTATCTGATGCAAGGGGAACTGATCGGCGATGATCCAGATGAAACACTTTTATGTCGGCTTGTGTGTGATTGGTCGATTTCAGAAGCGCAGATAGATCAGTTCATCACGCTTGCGACTGGCTGATCATCTGCAATATCTCGCGCGCGACTGCCTCGGGTCGCGTCAGCGGCACCATGTGTCCACCATTGGCGATACGCGCGCGAATAGAGTTCGGAATGCGGCGCGCAAGTCCTTCGCACACGACGTTCATCGCTTCGCCCTTTTCGCAGCCATCTAGAATAAGCGTTGGCACTTCGATCCGCTCGAACGCGCCAGAGCCGATAAAATCATAGTGGTCTTCGTTAACGGCACGGCCACCTGCGCCAATCAGGTGTATGCGGTCTATAATAGCTTGGCGCGTCTCTTTTCCCAGACTGTCCCATGGGCGTCCATCGCCGTAATTTTGCGTGAACATTTGTGCGGCGACTTCAAACTGTTCGTCCTGCAAGGCTTGATAAAACCCTACCATATCGCGGCTTAAATCTAGTGCAATTTTCGGGCTATCTGCTTTTGCAATCGCCATCATAACAGGTGCAATCACCGTGAGCGTGCGCACCATTTCTGGCCGATCTACCGCGAGCCGCAAGGCAACGGTTGCGCCAAAGCTATGCCCAATCACATCCATGGGTTCTGTCAGCAAATCCAGCGCCATTTCTGTCACACGATCTTGCAGATCGCCCTGCCCGTCCCAATCGCCCGCGCGCCCATGGCCCGGTTGATCAAAACTCACAAGGTTCAGCGCACCGCCAAGAGCAGCCCCCATATGCGAATAGACGCCGCCATGAGCAAGCGAGCAATGCAGCAACAGCCCCTTTCGGGGTCCATTGCCATAGCTGGTCAAATTGCTCGGATGACCTGCTAGAACGCGTTTCACCACGGTCTAGAGATCGCCTGACAGGTATGCATCCAGATCATCAAGGCGATCTTGGCCCCAGAATTGCTGCCCATCATCTGTGATATAGAAAGGCGCGCCGAATGCGCCCGCATTGATCGCCTCTTCCAGATTTGAGGCATATGTATCGGCAGATGCCATCATATCGCTATCAGCCAAAGCTGGATCAAAACCCGCCTCAGTCAGACACGCGCGCACAACATCGTCTTGCGAGACATCCTTGTCCTCAACCCAAATAGAGCGGCCAATGGCGTGGATAAATTTGCCCATGTCTCCATTGCCATCACGCGACGCCGCGATAATTGCATAGCAGGACGGCGCGGCGTTCATTGGCCAAAACGCGGGTTTCATGTTAAGCGGCAGTCCCGCTTTCTTTGCCTGACGCGGCAATTCTTGGGCGCGGTAAGACATGCGGTTTGGGTGGCGATCCTTAGGCAACTGACCACCTGTGCGCAAAAACAAAGCAGGCAAATCAAGCGGCTTATAATTCACCGTTTTGCCATGCTTGGCCGCGATTTCTTCAAGACGAGTGCCTGCGAGGTAGGCGTAGGGCGAAAGCGTCGAAAAATAGTAGTCAATATGAGCCATTTGGTTTCTCCTAGGGGATGACGCGCGGTGCGCGCTTTGCTGCACGGTAGCCTCGTGTTAAGCGGTGTCAACCTCGCGATTCTGTGGTCGCGAATTGGCTGCTAAGGACCCTGCTCATGCCCAATCTTACCGATCCCAAGCTTATTTCCGGCAACGCAAACAAACCCCTCGCAAGCGCAATCGCGCGCCGCATGTCGATGCATCGCGGGATGAGTGTCGATTTGGTCGATGCCCGCGTCGAGCGCTTTAACGACGGTGAGATTTTTGTCGAAATGTACGACAACGTGCGCGGCGAGGATGTGTTTATCATTCAACCGACGTCGAACCCTGCCAACGACAATCTGATGGAACTTCTGATCATGTCGGACGCATTGCGCCGCTCCTCTGCGCAGCGCATCACGGCCGTGATCCCCTACTTCGGCTATGCCCGTCAGGACCGCCGCACAAAGGCACGCACACCTATTACCGCAAAGCTGGTGGCTAACATGTTGGTCGAAGCCGGTGTTGAGCGGATTTTGACTATGGATTTGCATGCAGCCCAAATTCAGGGTTTCTTCGATATCCCGGTGGATAACCTTTATGCTTCGCCGATCTTTGCGCTCGATATCATGACCCATTTCAAGGATCAGATGGATGATGTGATGATCGTTTCACCTGACGTGGGCGGAGTTGCCCGTGCACGTGAATTGGCCAAACGGATCAACGCGCCTTTGTCCATCGTAGACAAGCGCCGTGAAAAGCCCGGCGAGATCGCCGAAATGACGGTTATTGGCGATGTCACAGGCAAGACTTGTATTATTGTCGACGACATCTGCGATACAGCAGGAACACTTTGCAAAGCAGCGGAAGTCCTGCTTGAGAACGGTGCTAAGGAAGTACATTCTTATATCACACACGGTGTTCTTAGCGGCCCAGCGGTCGAGCGCGTGACAAACTCTGTCATGAAAAGCTTGGTGATCACGGATACGATCCAAGCAACTGATCCGGTTTTGGCCTGCCATAACATTCGCATCGTCCCAACGGCTCCCATGTTTGCACAAGCGACGTTAAACATTTGGAACGGCACATCCGTATCGTCTTTGTTTGATGTTGAGACCTTGGGTCCGATTTATGAAGGGCTTTACACAGTTTAAATTGGCCCCCTTTCACAAAAGCAAACAAGAGGAGCGATGTCAGTGATCGTTTTCTTACTCGGTCTTTCTATTGTCTTGGCAATCGCGCCATTCATCGTGGTCCTAGTCAATAGAAAACTGCTGGACTGGGTCGCGCTGCTTTTGCTGTTGGTCGTAAGTATGTTCGCTCTTTCAGCTTTATACCTATCCGTTAAACTTTTGATATGCTGGTTCGAGAACCCGCAGTTTGGCTGTTACGGGGATGGTTGGTCTGAGCTTATCACTTGGATTTGGACTTCGGCAGTTGCTGTCGGGATTTGGATCACTGTCGGCATGTTGGCGGCATCTGGAGGCACCAAGGATTCAAACTGACTAGGTCAAGTCACGTCCCACTCATCATCATCGCGCAAACCGCCCATGGCGATCCAGGATAGGCGCACGCGGGCGACGCGCGTGTCTCCCCATGTGCGAAAGATAAGATCGAAACCAGTCGTCGAGATGTTCTTGGCCAAGACGTCCGAGCGCACGTTTGTTTCCTTGTCCAAATCCATAAGTGACATTGACACATGGACCGAAGGTGGCGCTTCGAAAGGCTCTGAGAACACGATGGTTTTCTTGCGCTGGCGCGTGCCATTGCCTGACCACATCTTTCCATCGTTCTCGTAGTCCGAGAACATGATGTGTTCACCTTGGTCGATCCCAAACAGATGGCTGCGAATGCGTTTCATAGGGCTTTCAAATTGAAAAATTTGTTGTGTAAAGAATGACTATACACAGAGTCCTCGAGCACCCGACTTTTGACGGGTTGACGTCTGACCGTAGAACGATTCAGCTAACCGCATGATCCG
>NZ_MLCB01000226.1 GCF_001890925.1 Planktotalea frisia | reverse complement strand
TCTACGGTCAGACGTCAACCCGTCAAAAGTCGGGTGCTCGAGGACTCTGTGTATAAATAAAATTGTAAAAACGAATGATTTGAGGATTTAGGATGACAAATGCTCATGCGATTTGCGCTGAGGCGAATCTTGATTTTAAAGAGTTGTATTCCTACCAGTACCTAGTAACCCACGGAAAAACGCGCGTTGCGGGACTGAAAGCGCTGCCCTTTGGGCGCTTTACGGCGCATGTTGGCGCAAAGATGCATTCTGCTTTGTTGGTAGATTGCAAAGGTCGTTTCTTTGGATACGTTCTTGGGATCGCGGTTGATAAATCAGGTCTGATCAAAGGCGAACACCGCTTGGAAGAGTTGGACCTAGACGATCCGCAACTTTTCTTGCGATTTGCAGAATATCTTGATGACGTCTCAGGTCGGTACGTCATTTTATGCGGCGCTGGACGGGAGCAACGTGTTTACACCGATCCCGTCGCGATGATTGGCTGCATTTACGACCCCATCAAGAGCCGTGTGGGATCTTCGCTAAACCTCGTGCTTGATCGCCCATTGGTTAATAATCCTAAGACGGATGATGAAGCCATTTTGCAACGAGGCGGCAAATACACTTTGTTTCATACGCAAGATGCTCATGCGAAGCGTATGAACGGAAGCTGCTACCTCGATCTTGATACCATGATAGAAACTCGTTTTTGGCCTCGCACGGATAAATTCGAAGTTCCCGTGGAAGAGTATGGTGCCGTGTATGACGAGATCATCGAAACCGGGCGACATGTTATCGCTGAAATTACATCTGCATTCAAAACAGCTATGCCTTTGTCGGGCGGTCGCGATAGTCGCTTGATCGCAGCGCTTGCGGGCAAACACATTAAGAAGGTCAATCAGGTCTTCACGCACATCACAAATTATTCGACGCGCTATGATGCGAGCGTTGCAGCATTGATGGCCCGGCATTTGAAGGTGCCACACCAAGTGCACAGCTGGCGTGATCCAACGCCTCCCGAACGTTCGCGTTATAAGTACCGTGCCGACCTTCGCGGGTTCCAGACCGCTTTGGGTGCCAAAGCGCCAATGCCCGATGAGCTTGTCAAAAACGTACATCAGTTTCTGGAAGAAGATCAGGTCGTATTACGCGGGCATCTCACAGATTTGCTACGCGCGGTGTATGTCTTCACCAGTAAGCGTAAGCGCTGGAAGGACCTAGACTGGCAAGTGCAACGCCTATTTCCTGTTCAAACGTCGGAGTTTACACCGCAGGTCTATGAAAACTATTTGCCCGATTTTGTCGCTTGGCGTCGCACGCTGCCGCCTTCTGCATTAGAACTGCCTCTCGATTTCATGTTTATCGAAGTCTATTACAACGCAACTGTTGGGTATACGTTCAACGGATTGCATAAACAGTTCTACATGTCGCCGTTTAACAGTCGCCGTTTGATAGAGCTCAGCTTGGCGATCAACGTGGACTACCGACGCACGATGAAGCCTGTGGATGATATCCTTTATAGAATTGATCCGGGACTTTGCGCGATCCCGTATTACAAAGAGGCGGGTTCAGATTTGGGCGTACTGTCTGCCGAACAGCCTTGGCTCGATATCTCGCAAGACCGGATGAATGATGTCAAAGAGCGTTATGACAGCAAATACGTCGAAGCAGATGGGTTTTCAGAGCAATACGAACCTGAAAGAGCGGTTCCTTTGTTGATGGCGTCTTAAGTGAAAAGCCGCTGTTCGGCTCAAGTCTTTGCTACAAATTAGACGGTGCGATGCTTGGGCGAAACAATGTTGTTTTTGCCCTTGCACTTTGATCCAACTTGACGCAAAACGCGCCCAACGGACAGGTGGCCGAGTGGTCGAAGGCGCACGCCTGGAAAGTGTGTAGGCGGGAGACCGTCTCCAGGGTTCGAATCCCTGTCTGTCCGCCACTTACTCTACTTAAGTAATTGATTTTACTGAATAATATAGGTAATTTTAGATTTACAGATACAAAGACGGATACACTTTGTCGGTCACATTCTTTGGCAGCTTACAAACTCCCCGATCGGGCCTAATCGATCAGGATGTGCAGAAACAGATGTTCTTAACCTAAAGTTGTAAATTTAAACGGGTGAGAACTGATGCCTCGTATGCTATCCAGTAGATTGCTTGCATTCCAAACCAGCATATCGATTGCGTGCATCAGCGTTGTGCCGATTGGGCGACTGACGACGTGGTCATCTGTGGGTTGGGATCACTTCAAGGTCCACCGCACCGCCGCACTCGCCGAGTGGCGCGGTCTTTGTGCGGCATAAAATGGCAGGAGGTGCTGGCCTAGTACAGCCGAGTTCGCATTCGTCTGATTAGGGACCCGGCACGCAGATTTCATCAGGGCCAGCGGTTATGGGCACCGCGCACAAAGGCTGGACACATGACCGCAACCTGCAACGATCAATATCAGCTCAAATCAACCCTTTCGTAAACGGAGCAGTCCACACATGACAGCACCGCGTAGATAGGAGAGTCCCAAAACTACGCAGACCTTTGACATGCTAATTTTCCCTATGACACATATCATTCACGCTTCAATATTCTATGGTATGTCTTTCAAGTGTCGCGAGTTTTGTTCGACGAAGCAGGAATGTGGAGGCAAATTGCGCCATGCAATGGAGCGATAAAGGAGGGGAGATATTATGGCGGAGAGGCATATAATTGGCCAGTTCGTCGCGGATGCAAAGCCGCCGCCATTCACGACGACATTTTTCATGTCAGGCAAGGCACTGCGCATGGCCCGTGCGTCAGTGGCCGTGCGGAGTTCAAAAACTTGTGGCAAATCGGCGCCTGGTACCTGAATTTTTCGCGCGCTGGTCCCTGTGGCGATGACAAGCCTGTCGTAGGAAATCGTCGCGCCATCCGCGCAGACAACGCACTTGTCAGCCCGGCCGATCTTGGTGACTTCAACGCCCAAGTTTAGATCGATATTGTTTTGGGTAAAAAAGGCTTCTCCCCGAAGCGGCTGTAGAGCTTTATCTTCCGCCGCCATAAATGATTTGGACAGCGGCGGTTTATGATATGGAAAATCGGGATCGTCAGACACCAAACGAATGCTGTCCATAAACTTCGCGTCGCGCAGGCTGGCGGCCAACTGCACACCGGCATGACCGGCTCCGATAATCACGATCCCTGACATTGCCTAACGCCCTATCACTTGAAAGACGGTGCCATCCATTTCGGGTGTCACCGTCAACTGACAGGTCAGACGGCTGTTATCCTGCATTTGGTCTGCGGTGAATTCTAACGTGTCTCTCTCGCCGGATTGCATGTCCGGCAAAGGGTTCGCGGCTTCGATCACAAGACAATGGCATGTGGCGCACATGCATGACCCGCCACATTCTGCGTCAATTCCTGCAACAACCTTCGCGGTTGCCGCCAGCATGACGTTGTCGCCAATGGTCGCTGTGATCTCTTGGCGCTCGCCCGATGGTTCGATAAAAATCAATTTTGTCATGATGCTCTACTTAAGTGAGCTGGGCCTCAAATAAATTGGCGACCGCCATCCACGATCAGGGTTTGACCGGTAACGAAACCTGAAAGATCCGATGCCAGATAAATCGCCGAGCCCACCATGTCTTTTGCGCCAGCCGAGCGTTTCAGCGCCCCGCGCGTTACGCCGTAGGTTTCAGCATCTTCAATCAGATCAAGGCTGGCTTCAGTGAGGGTAAACCCCGGCGCTATGACATTGGCGCGAATGTTGTCGTCGCCCAGTTCGCGGGCAAGAGAGCGCGTCATGGCTATGACGGCACCCTTTGAGGCGACGTAATGCATCCACTGTGGAGAGCCCGAAAACACAGTGGCCGATGCAACGTTTACAATCGCCCCGGCCCCCGCTTCTTGCATCAAAGGCGTGACAGCTCGCGTCATTTGCCAGACGCCTTTGACGTTGACAGCCATGACTTTGTCCCAAACATCTTCTTCAATCTCGGTGAACGGTTTGCGCTCAAGCCCAGCATAGATCGCGGCGTTGTTGATGAGCACGTCGAGCCCGCCTAAAGTTTCACGGGCAAAGTCGGCCAATGAACGGCAGCTTTGCGCATCAGTCACATCAACCTTTGCGGCATGTGCCTCACCACCAGCGTCATTGATCGCGCACGCCGTTTCTTGGACACCTGCCTCGTTCATATCAGCCGTAATGACGCGTGCGCCGGCTTGTGCAAACTCTTCGGCAAACGCGCGGCCGAGGCCGCCCGCAGCACCGGTCACAAGGACACGCTTTTCTTTCAGGCCAAGTTCCGACATCCTAAATTCCCTTCAAGTAGTGTTCAGACTGCGCCTGTGCGCGGCCAGCCGCAAGCATCGCCCGAGCCATAATCCGGCCTGCATTGGTCAGCATGGTCGGCATGACGAAATCTTCCAGCATCGCCAGCGTTTCATCGGTTTCATAGTCAAACCACCCGCTGATCGTGGCGACACCATGCGGTGAGAAACGCCATGCCTTGTCCGCGTCCTTGACCAATGCGTCTTCTGGTGAAGTCGCGTCTTTAAGCGTGTCATGGCGGTCGATAATCGCAAGGACCACATCAATATCGACACCCACGGGCCTATGGCGGCGCAAGATTTCACCGGCGATTTGCACGCCATGTACCTCGTGTTCGCGTACTAGATCGGGACGCGTCGCATTGGGCCCCACAGCATCTCTCAGCAGGGCAGGATCAATGCGTTTCCAACCGACGTCATGCAGCAAAATCGCGGGCAGCACGGTGGCTTCATCGACGCGCACGTCTTCGGCCAACAAAGCGCGCGCCAACCGGTAAGAAGTCAGCGTATGCACATCGTTGGAACGCACATCAAGAAACGTCTTGGCATCGTTCCAAAGCGGAATATCCCGCGTCAGAAGTGTGTCCGCTGTCACTTCGCCACCTCATAGCTGAGATACATGGTCTTATATTCCAGATAGCTCTCAACGCCGTAACGCCCCTTTTCGCGCCCCACGCCGCTTTCCTTCATACCGCCGAATGGGACGTAATGGGACGAGCGATGGATATCGTTCAACCAGACCGATCCAACCTCCATCCCTTCACAGAGCGTCAGACCTTTTGCGAGGTCACCGGCAAAGACGAAACCGGCAAGACCGTAACGGTTGTCGTTGGCAAGCCGAAGCGCCTCAAACGCATCATCAACAACGCAAATACCAAGAACGGGGCCAAATGTTTCTTCGGTCAGAACCAGCATATCGTGGGTTGCGTCCGCAATGATCGTCGGCGGGAAATAGAAACCGTCATCAAATCCTGTGCCAGTTTTGCGATCACCGCCCAGAACAATCTTCGCGCCCTTTTCGCGGGCATCGGCGACCTGTACTTCGCTGTTTGAATAGATTTTTTCGTTGACCAGCGGCCCCAGATCACCGTCGTCGCCAGCGGGGGCGAGAGTCAACTTTGCTGCCTTGTCGGTCAGACGCGCCAGAAAATCCTCATAGACTGGGCGTTCGACGTAGACGCGGTTCACGCGGTAGCAAAACTGCCCTGAATTGGCGAAACCATGCCGCGCAATCGCAGAGGTGGCCTTTTCCAGATCGGCATCGGCGCAGACAATGGCGGCACTTTGCCCGCCAAGTTCAAGCGTGACGCGTTTCATCGTGCCTGTTGCCGCCGCCGCAATCGCCTTGCCCGCAGCAGTGCCACCGGTGAAGGCTATCTTGCGCGGAACGGGGTGTTCGATCATCGCGGCGCCAATGCCCCGTCCCCGACCCGTTACGACGTTAAACACGCCCGCAGGCAGACCGGCCTTGTGGAAAATTTCCGCCAGCATCAGGGTCGACAACGGCGTGTCCTCGGCGGGCTTCGCCACCATGGTACAGCCTGCAATCACGGCCGCGCCCAACTTGAACATCAACAGCGTCACGGGATAATTGAATGGTGTAATCGCAACCACAACGCCCAACGGATCACGGGTAACAACGGTTTTTTCCCCCGGACCAGAGGCGATCGACATGGTCGCCGTCAGACGCAAACCTTCCTCTGCATAGACATCCAGCAGGTCAGCAGAGCGGGTAATCTCCGCTACACAGGCAAGCAAAGGACGGCCAAGCTCCTTGTTCAGGGTCGTACCAACCAACTCAGCATTGTCGCGCATGGCTTGCGCGCAGGCTTTCTGAATACGGACACGTTCGACCATCGGGACGTGCTTCCAGCTTTCAAACGCCCGCGCGGCGGCCTGAATTGCGATATCGGCATCCGCGGCATCGCCCGCAGGAACAGTGTCAAATACCTCACCTGTGGCAGGCGCGGTGACGTTCTGACGGGCACCCGCCATTGCAGGACGCCAAGCCCCATCGATGAACATATCCATACTGTGTTCCTTAAATTAAGTGAAGCATCAACGCCTTACGTGATGCGATAAGGGTTTGTGTGGCGTATTTGCGTCCAGTTTCGGTTTCCAGCTCGTCTTTTTGGATTTCCAACCGGGCGGCATAGTCGCGCGGCGTCAGTTTAAACCAATCGCAGGCCACCGCGATTCCGGTGACGTCAAAGCGCCATAGTTTATCCGCATCGCGTACAATCCGATCATTCAGGTGGCGGGGATCAGGCCGCGTGTCATGCCCGTCGATAATCTCGCACACCTGCGCGATTGTATCAGCGTTCCAGCCGGTGGCTTTTAGTACGTCTGTTCCCATCCGAACCCCCTCGGTTTCGTGCAGATATCGCATGTCCGATTGCAACATATTGGGGCCGGAAAACCCTTTTTCGATAATGTCTTCCATATCGATCGAATACCAACCGATGTCATGCAGAAGGATTGCAAGCAGGCAAATGTCCTTATCAGCCTCTGGGTAATCGTCCAACAACCGGACAGCCCATCCAAACGACAGCGGAATATGCACATCGTTTTTACGCGCTCGCATGTAGGGTTCCGCTTGTCGCCAAACGGGATCATAGCGTGCAAGATCTAGGGGTTTATCAAGCATGGTTATCTCCGGATTGGTGCAGAACGCGCGAGCGTGCGCGTCCTGCAAAAGCATCAGTCTAAGCAGGTTCGCTAACTCAGGATCGTGACTTTTCCTGTGTTGCCATCCACACGAATGCGATCACCCGTTTTGATCTTCGAACTGGCGGTGCCTGTCCCTGTCACAGCAGGCAATCCATACTCGCGGCACACGATTGCCGCATGGCTCATCATGCCGCCGATGTCCGTGACAGTAGCTTGGATTTTGCCGAACACAGGGGCCCAACTTGGGGCTGTCACGGGAGCAACAAGGATTTCGCCTTGCTGGATTTCACTCAACTGATCAGGACTGCGGATCACCCGAGCCAAACCTTCGACAACACCGGGGCTTGCGGCCATGCCGTTAAGATCACTGTTGTCATCGTCGCCACCCGTCCAGTTCTTGATAGAATCCGATGTGATCCCCCAGAGCATAATGGTGAACGGTTCAGTGATGACCTCTGGCGGGTTATTCAGCGCAGGTTGCGGTGCTTGGGTCGCGAGAGCGTCGATGATTCCACGACGACGGTCAATTTCCTGTGGCCAATGCGTTGGTCCGGCCCAATCACCACCTGTCGCCCACGCATTTCCGTAATCAAAGATCACATCGCGCACTTCGTTGCGGTTGAGGTAGAACATACCGTCTTCGGTTGGCCAGAACCCTTCTTCGTGCAACATTTTGGACAAGGACCGCATCTTTTTCCAGAACACGCCCATCGACCAATGTTCGATGTAGAAGTTGTGATCTTCGACATAAGGATAAACCACGCGCGCCAGACCGAGTTTACCCTGAAATGCCTCAGCGGCTTCCGGCGTCATCATTTCTTGATACTCGGATGTGATACGGTCACGCTCAGAGCGCAGGGCATCCATCGGGCGCTCAATCGTCTCGCCAGCTTGAACACGAACGATATAGTCACGCAAATAGCCAAGCGGGATATCGAGATTTTCATTCCAGTATTTGTCGGTCGAATAGAAACCGTTGCCAGTGGTGTAATTGAACCAAGGGTCCTTGGCCTCTTCCCACGCGGCAACCCATTTCGCACCATTCGCCTGTGCGCCGACAACGGCCAACGCCTCGTCAACGGAACCGGATTTCAGAGCATCCGCGACACCCAGTTCAACGGCTAAGCGGGCTAGCTTTTTCAACTCGTCATCGGGGCGGAACAAATCACTGTCGTGACCTTGCACCATCTTGGCAATCGCTTGATCGGGGATGGTCGGGAACTGTTCTTTCATGAAGCCAAAGAAGTCGAGGTAGGCCGCATAGCCGAGGTTCAGGAATTCAAAGTGGTACTGCCATGTCCGGTAGATCAACTGGATCATACGGTCATAGTTTTCGGTCAAAGCCGTGGTGTTATCGAGGCCAACTCCGTCTTTGACCCACTCCAACGGAACCACATCGGGAAGTTTTTCGAATTCGATCGCTTCCATTTCGTCGATGTTGGCTTTGACCTTTTTATGCCAGTTCTCAAGCAGTGTCGGCCAGTTTTGGAAATAGTGGCCGGCGCGTTCCATAAACTGTGGAACGCGATCACCGATCAATTCGGGGTCCACGCCAATCGGGGACATATACACGTAGCCATTGTGAATGCGGTAATCGACGCCGTTTGCTGGCGGTACCAAATAGTGGCGCGTGTTATACTGCCCCAGACATTTCACCGCAAATTCCACCGTCATCGTATCGAATGGCTTGAACGGATTTGGCCAGTGCTGGCTGTCGCAGAACCAGAACTTCTGATCCTCCTTCTCACGCAGGCTCGGCTGGAATTTCAGATAATACGGGTAAAGCTCTTCCCAGCCTTCGGCACCGGCAGGTGCTTTCAGGTCATAGGCGCTTGGAAACATTGGTGTTTTCGCATCCATTTTCGTTCTCCTCCCAGAGATGTTTTCGTCTTGTTATTTCTTCGATCCGATAGGGTTATTCAGCGCCCCGACCATACCCATCATGCCGGTTGCAAAGCCGGCTTTTGGGGTCTCTGCCACTTTTTGCGCCCAAACGGTTTCGGGTCGGCTTTGCAGGGCCACAAGGTCTTCGCCATCGGGCAGATCAGCATCAAAGGCCCATTCCACATCTTGGGGGCACTTGTTTTGCCGCTCTAATAACTTGGCAAGTTTAGCAACGGCAATCACCTGCGCATCGGTCAGACACTGCGCAGTACGCCGCTCGGCATCCACTTCGCGTTCAACCGTTGTGGCGGCGGCAACGTCAGGGATCAACTCGACATGCTTGTCGGAAATCTTGCGATCAATGATTTCCATCAGAATCTTTTCAACGGTGAAGTTGTCAGGCGTCACAATCCCCGACACCACAAGTTCACCGAGCCCGTAAGAGGCATCAATCACAATCCGCGTGCGATCCCCATTCAGCGGATCAATCGTCATCGCGACACCCGCAGTTTGTGCGTTTACCATTTTCTGGACGGCAACGCTCATCAGCACATCGATCTGGCCGAGTTTGTGATCTTCGCGGTAATTCATGGCGCGCGCCGTAAACAGAGATGCCCAGCACTCACGCACGTGGGCAATCACGGCGTCGGCACCGACAACCCAAAGATAGGTGTCTTGCTGACCCGCGAAAGACGCATCCGGCAAATCCTCCGCCGTGGCGGACGAGCGCACGGCAACGGGCAGATCATTCCCCATCGCCGCATAGTCTGTGCGAATGGCGGCATCGACTTCTGCGGGCAGGTTGTGCGAGCGAAACCGAATTTGAATGGCCTGCGCAGAGCGTTCTAACGATGTCACGTCCGAGAAATCCGTATGTTCCAACTGTGCTTCGATTTCACCGCGTAGGCCGGTGCCTTCAAGCATGGCAAGATACGCATCGGTCGTAACCGCAAATCCAGTGGGAACAGCGACACCGGCTTGGGTCATTTCGCCCAAGCTGGCGCATTTACCGCCGACGCGCGCATGATCGGCCGTGCCAATCCGGCTAAAGGGCAGTGTGAACGCACTCATTTCTGTGCCTCTAATCCAAGATCCACCAACACCTGATTTGGGACGCGGAACGAAATATTGGTTAGATACTCAATGTCTTGCCCTGGCTTCATCTTCATTTTCGGGAAACGTGTCGTCAGTTCGCGCAGCATGATCCCGAATTCCATTTTTGCCAGCTGAAAGCCGATGCAAAAGTGAATGCCGTAGCCGAAGCTAAGATGATTTCGCGCATTCTTGCGATGAATATCAAAGGTTTCAGGGTCTTCAAAAACAGCCGTGTCGCGATTGCCGGAGCCCATGATCATCAGGATGTTCGACCCTTCTGGAATGGAAACGCCCCCGATTTCGGCATCCACCTTGGCACGTCTACGCCAAGATACGATAGAAGGTTCAAACCGCAGAATTTCTTCCGTTGCTGCCGGAATCAGGCTTGGGTCTGCGCATATCGCATCCCACGCATCACGGTTGGACATGAGCGTGATCACGGCGTTGGCCATCAACGTTGTCGTCGTCTCGTGACCTGCAAACAGCACCGAATACATCACACCCGCGATTTCATCGTCTGTGATGTCAGCGCCTGCCGCCTGCGCCTGAACCATATCGGTCGGGAAATCATCGCCCGGCGTTTCTTTGCGCGCAGCGACTAAGCCACGGCAGTAGGCCCAGTATTCGACCATCTTTTGCGCCAGCGGCAACTGTTCTTCGTCCGTAAGGTTGCCCCATGTCAGAACCGCGCGGCTGGTTGCCCAGTCCTTCACCTTTGGCACGTCCTCGTCAGGGATCCCCATCAGCGCAAACAGTACCAACGCCGGAACGTCATATGCAACTTCACGGAAAAAATCGCATTCCCCCATTGCAGCAATTTTCGCTAAGTAGCGATCAACGATGATTTCGATCTTCGGCTGAATGGCCTTGAAACGGCGCGGGCCAAACGCGGACTGCGCAATTTTACGGATGCGGGTGTGTTCAGGGGGGACACGTGCGGACAGGCCAGAGTAAACAGTGAACCCACCATCTTTCATGATCTGCTTACCGACATCACACATCGGGCGCATCGGCGCCTGCGCGTTGTCGGACGAAAACGTGTTCCAATCATCAAACACCGCTTTGACATCAGCGTGCCGCGTCACGATCCAATAGCCCGTTTCCGGGTCCTGAAACACAGGCTGATCCTCGCGAAGCTGCCTCCATTTGGCGTGGGGCGCACTGAGGTCAAAGATATCGTATTTTGCGGTATGGTGCTGTGTCTGAACGCTCATCGTATGTCCTCCCTGACATTCAAGTCGTGTTGAGAATCAGGCTAACACCTTCGCTTTGGTTTTTCTTTGGGAAAGCGAATTCTGTTAAGAAAGGGATTTCATCAGGTCCAACTGCAGCTTTTCTAACATTTCTGTCTCGGGCTGTAGATCCATCGCCTCCATCGCACTCAGGAATTGTCTGTGTTGCCGCTTTATCGCGTCGCCACGCCCTTGGGCATGAAAAATCTGCATCACCTCAGCATGCGCGATTTCACAAACCGAGTCCATTTGCAGCGCCTTCTGACAACTGGTGAGAGCATCACGGAATCGCCCTTGCTGGCGCATTATCATGGCCTTGTCGCGAAGCACCTTGAGCGCCATGTCCTTGAACCAAATCCGTTTGGGCATGACCCAGTTATCCAGCTCGTTCTCGAAATAGATAGTTGGCAAATCCTCAAATAGTTCGCCCGAATACAACCTGTCGGCCGCATCTAGCAAAGACGTCGCTTCGTCGAACTTGCCGGCCTTCGCCAGCGCCTTGGCGCGATTGCAAAGCTGCTCAAAGGCTGCAAGATCAATCCACGTCGCTTCAGGCGGGACAAGTGTATAGTAGTCACCGTTGCGCCTTAAATATGCGGGTTTGCCTAGTGTTTTGCGTAGCATCGCAACCGCGTGATGTAGGCGATTGCGTTTTTTGGTTTCATCGGGTTCGTCAGACCATAAAAGCTCCGCCAAGGTTTCGGACGACGCGCCCTTTTCGCCTCTTTGCAACAAATACGCGAACAGTGTTTTGATCTTCTTTGGCGCACTGCCCTTTAGATCCCATTTGATTTGACTGCCGTCCGACAAATAGACCCGCAATCGCCCAAAACACCTGATCTTCCAGATTTCATCCTCGCCCACACGCGGGCGCAGGCGACGTGGCACCGTGATCCACTGCGGGTTTGCGCCTGATGCCTCGCCGTCGTCTTGCTCGATGATACCTTCATAGTCCGGCACTAAGCGGCCCAATACGAACCCGATTTGTTGCGAAATTGTGGCTCCGGTTTGATAGGCAGGCGGCAGCCAGAACGGATTGTCGTAAAGCCCAGATGGCGCAAGAAAATGGCTGTGCCCACGCACGGCGGCCATCAGTTGATCCTCAATCATCAAGCTGCGCGCGTAGACCGAGATGACGGGCACCTGCGCCTCGGCCACGACGGTGTCACAAAGTCCGCCCCAGCGTTCAAAATTAGCAGCCGCTGCCACAGTCCCCAAACCCCAGCGCATATCGACGATGATGCATCGAGCGCCCTGCGCGCGGGCTGCATCTAGTACGTTTTGAGTAACACCTGCCAGATTGATCGGCACGCCATCCAATTTCGCCTGTCCAAAATCCAGCCGGGCCTGACCTTCCAGTTGAGGCAGAAACTCTGCATCATCGGCCACGATCAGCGCGCCCGATGTCGTTGTCATTTGCCCAAGGGCTTTGGCCAAAAAGGCACTGTCCGCGTCATCATGGATGATCGAAATATTCAATAAGCCCAAGCGGTCAACCATGATCCAAATCACTCTCTTTGCATAAATCGCCAAGACCCTTGGCAAATGTACGCGTCGCGACCGAGGGTACTTCTTCTGCGCGGCTCATGATACCAACCGCTCCACTGGTCGATGCCAAATCTATGTCAAGAACCTTCAGGCGCCCTTGGGCGATATCATCTGCAACAACGCCATAGCTGATTATCCAAACTGTACCCGGATCCGTCAAGGTGACAGCACGCCCGAATGCAGGTGACGCCGTTTCAATCCGATTGCTGAAAAGGGGCACGCCCTGTGCAATCAGATAACGCGCCACTAGGGGCCGGATCGCGGAATCTTTTGGCGGATATCTATAAATGAAACACACGCGAGAAGCGCATGGCCAAAGTCCGCTTTAGCAGTAGCGCTCCAATCGTCTCGCAACTCTAGCGATATTCGGCTTCCCGCCTGCTGTTCTTCGCTGCACTTGCAATACGAGGAGAGCAGCCATTCGTAGCAATTCGTCGAACGTCGTGTTTGTTTAAGGTTTTTCGATGCGGGCCTGAGCGTGATTTCTCCTCTTGGTGCGACGGTGGCCCGCGTTGGGAAACATGACTATACACAGAGTCCTCGAGCACCCGACTTTTGACGGGTTGACGTCTGACCGTAGA
>NZ_MLCB01000225.1 GCF_001890925.1 Planktotalea frisia | reverse complement strand
CGGATCATGCGGTTAGCTGAATCGTTCTACGGTCAGACGTCAACCCGTCAAAAGTCGGGTGCTCGAGGACTCTGTGTATAACACTTGAGGATAGTGAGTAAGATGAGCACATTTGATGATCGCGAGAACGCCTTTGAAAACAAGTTCGCACATGATGCGGAAATGCAGTTCAAAGCCGATGCGCGCCGTAATAAATTGGTCGGCCTTTGGGCTGCTGGATTGATGGGTAAATCTGACGATGACGCCGCAGAATACGCGAAAGAGGTTATTAAAGCCGACTTTGAAGAAGCAGGTCACGAAGATGTGGTGCGCAAGTTGACAGCTGATTTGGGCAACAAAGCGACAGATGCCGAAATTCGCGCGAAAATGGATGAGTGCCTCGCAATTGCGAAATCTCAGCTGATGTCAGACGGCTAAGTCTGCGCGCTTTGAAATTTTAAGCCGCTGCTTTTCACTGATTGGCAGCGGTTTTTTTGTGTTTAATTGTAAGCGTTAAGCGGCTGATAAGGCTTTGATGCTTATTGCTGCACGCATGACGACACCCTTTGCTTCACTACTGCTTCACCGCAAGACCCTGCTGCAATTCTTTATGGTTTGTAGCGTCATTCCTTTGTGCTTTTTCGCAGCGCAGCCAATGATGGCGAGCTTTGATTGGTCGCAAATCAAACTCGCCTGGCGCGCAATTTCGCTCGAACAATGGGCCGCCTCTCTGCTGGCAGTGAGTATCAGTTTTGCGGCACTCGGTCGCTACGACGTTATTGTGCACCGGGTGCTGAATACTGGCGTTGCTCCGCGCGCAGCGCATGCCAGCGGGGCCGCATCTGTTGCTTTGTCACAGACCCTCGGCTTTGGCCTGATCGTCGGCACGATCGCGCGTTGGCGCGGAATGAACAGTCTCAACCTTGTCTCAGCAAGCACCGTTACAGCGATGGTTTCCATTAGCTTTTTAGGGTCATGGCTATTTTTATTTGGACTTGCAGGGCTTGTGTCCCCTCGGTCCTTGCCATTGCCCTACTATGTGTATCAGGCGTGCCTATTCAGCGCAGTGTGTTTTGTTTTCTACACAACATTAAAGCGATATGTGACGATTGCGGGTTATCGAACACGCTTCCCAAGTTTGCGTGCCTTGGCCAAGCTCGTGATGTTCACAGCCATCGACACCTGTGCCGCCGCGCTTGCTTTCTTGATATTGATGCCAAGCAGTTTCGAGTCAACGCTAATAGCTTTTTTTCCTATATATCTTGCATGTTTAGGCGTCGCACTTATTGGCAATACACCCGGTGGGTTAGGACCTTTTGAAGTGACACTTCTTTGGGCAATGCCCTTTGAAAACGTGAATAGTCTTCTCGCCAGTTTGATTGCATTTCGCATCGTCTATTTTGCGCTGCCCGCATGCCTTGCGATGCTTTATACACAGAGTCCTCGAGCACCCGACTTTTGACGGGTTGACGTCTGACCGTAGAACGATTCAGCTAACCGCATGATCCG
>NZ_MLCB01000224.1 GCF_001890925.1 Planktotalea frisia | reverse complement strand
ACCAGATACGCCGCCAACCTTCAAACCGCCCAAACACCAGATTCAGTCATAGCTCTCGCGTGATCGGCATTATCCTTAGATCGTAAACTGAGCTAATCAAAACGGTTTGGTTTGGATTGAAAAATAGCCCTATGGCTATGTGTCAGCCCAAAACATTTGCACCCTGGCTCCCTCAAACTAAGTCTCCCTTCTAGAATCAAAGCTCAGTTTGATTCGCGAAAAGAGTGTAAATCGTTCCAAAGCAGGTTGTGTTTCGTGCTAAAGCCAAATCGAAACGCATTGTTTCTTTACTGCCCTAAGGGCAGCTTCGATGGCGCTTGGTTTAAAAATGAAACAAAATTGACGATCAAGAAACGATCCACGGCTCAAAATCGAAAAGTGGCGGTTAACCCAAGTTAACGCGCCAAATATTGCGCCTTTCGACCAAATAGCGAAACAAAACCTCAGGAGCGTGCATTCGTTTCCAATTCAGCAACAATGGACCGGCACATTTTGAAGCCTCAAAGTAAATAGCCACAATCTAAAGGTGCATTTCTGAAATATTCAGAGGGAGATCCCCTATCAAGATGTCGCAAAATTGAGCGCCTATCGCGAATGTTCCCCCCAATACAAAGAAGGCAAAACGTTGACGAACCTCACAGGACGCGTCCGACAAGGGTTTCTTGAAGGATCAAATGTGGATTCCATGACCCAAATTGCGCGCATGATCGAAGTGCAACGCGCCTATGAAATGGGCCAAAGTTTCGCAGAAACTGAAAACGAGCGGCTGCGCTCTGCAGTTCGAACAATAATTAAATAGACAGAACAAAAAGGCAACGAAATGAGAGCATTAAAGATAGCCGCGACAGGTATGAGCGCCCAACAAATGCGGGTCGAAGTGATTTCGAACAACCCGGCGAACATGAGCACCACAGGCTACAATGCGCGACGCGCAGAGTTTGCCGATCTACATTACCAGCAAATGTCTCGTGCCGGTACGATAAACGCATCAGATGGCACCGTACTTCCCACAGGTGTTCAGCTTGGCCTTGGTGTGCGTTCTTCTTCGATTTCAGTTTACCTCGCACAAGGATCATTGTCCGCAACCAGCAGCGATTTAGACGTCGCAATTGACGGGCGCGGATATCTTGAGGTGACCCTTCCGTCTGGTGCGTCTGCATACACACGCGATGGATCGTTAAAGCGCACTGGCGAGGGTGTGATCGTGACCAATGATGGTTACCCTGTCGTTCCCGAAATCGTCATTCCGCAAGATGCCCGCAGTATCTCGATTAATGGCGACGGTGAAGTCTTTGCATATTTCGACCAAGCAGCTGAAGGGCAATTGCTTGGCCAATTCACACTCGCTGGTTTCACGAATGCCAAAGGTTTAGAGGCCATGGGCAGCAATCTTTTCCTAGAAACTGAAGCTTCGGGCCCCTCTCAGGTCTCCGTGCCTGGCACGGACGGGCTTGGCACATTGAGGCAAGGCTACTTAGAGGACAGCTCAGTTGATGCCGTGCGCGAAGTTACCGAGTTGATCGAGGCGCAACGAGTCTATGAATTGAATGCAAAAGTCATCACCGCCGCAGATCAAATGCTCGGCGCAACGACGCAAATCCGATGATCCGTGCATTTTTATTCACTATCTTTTGGTTCGCGGCGTTGCCTGTGAGTGCAGATATCGCAATCGCAACGCGCAATATTCGGCCCGGCGAAGTTCTTCGAAGCGTTGATGTTTTGATGGTGCGTGGGACCGCTGACGAGGCGTTTAGTGATCCCAATGACGTCATCGGCACCGAAGCCAGAACCGCACTTTATGCGGGGCGCACAATACTGCGTAATCAGCTTACAGCTGCGGCAAGTGTTCAACGAAATCAGATTGTTGAGCTGGTCTTCCTAAACAACGGTCTGTCGATGAGTACAGAAGGTCGTGCGCTTGCACGCGGGGCTGTTGGACAACGGATTCGGGTCATGAACCTCCCGTCTAAAACATCTATTTTTGGCACGATTGAGCGCAACGGCTCCGTGCGTGTCTCAGAATAAGGAGCGCTCGTTTTCATGCGGAAACATTTCATAATTTTAAGCATCTTTTCCTTGATCGGTTGTAGTGATCCTGACTATTTGGGCAAACCTCCATCGTTCTCTCCCGCAATGGAGTCGCGTGAACACAGTGCAATGATTTATCCAGGATTGCCTGAAACGGTACAGCGAACGTCTGTACTGGACGGCTCTTCGCTTTGGCGCGGGGATCGAAAATCTTTACTGGGGGACAGACGCGCCTTGCAACAGGGCGACATCATGACCGTGGTGATTGAAATTGACGATAAAGCAGAGATTTCAAACACGACATCACGCTCTCGCGACGGTTCTGACAGTGTTGAATTGCCTGAATTTTTCGGCGTAACGCAGCGCCTTGCCAAGAAATGGGAAGACGATGCGAGCCCTGCTAATACGATTGATCTAACCAGTAAGAGCAAATCCAAGGGGGATGGCTCTGTTCGGCGGAAAGAAAAACTAACCCTGCGGGTCGCGGCAACGATTATAGATGTATTGCCCAATGGCGTGCTTGCTATCGAAGGCACGCAAGAAGTTCGCGTGAACTTTGAACTACGAGAGCTTTTGGTGAACGGCTACGTTCGCCCCGAGGACATCTCACGACAAAACGAAATTACCTACGACAAGATCGCCTCTGCACGCATTTCTTATGGCGGGCGCGGGCAGATCAGTGACGTGCAGCAACCCCGCTATGGCCGACAGGTGCTCGAAGCAATCCTCCCCTTCTAAAGGAAGTCTCTTATGATTAAGAAACTCGTTCCGATAATACTCATTTTGGTCTTTGGCGGCGCAGGCGTTGCTGCAGGCCTCATGTTGAAGCCCGAAGACGTCGCAATGCTTGATGCCGACAACCCTTGTGGCGAAGATCCTAATAAAATGGCTGAAAAGCCCAAAGACAAGAGCAAGCCAGCGAAGGACGGCACAGAAAAATATGACTATGTAAAGCTAAACAACCAATTCATCGTTCCCGTTATCAAAGGGGATATTGTCCGATCTGTCGTTGTTGTGGCGCTTAGCCTTGAGGTTACGGCCGGCTCATCCGATGCTGTCTATGCGATCGAGCCAAAGTTGCGTGATACATTTTTGCAGGCGCTCTTTGATCATGCAAGCCGCGGTGGTTTTGATGGCGCGTTTGCTACGACGGAAAACCTCATTCGTATGAGAAGATCACTCAAAGAAAACGCGAGTAAAATTCTAGGCGATATCGTTAACGATGTTTTGGTCACAGATATTGCGCGGCAAGACAATTAACCACAACACATTTGCTTGATCTGAGCCGCGAGTTTTGGCTCAGCAGCTTTGCTGTCCGCTGCGATTTCTTTGGCAGTGCCCAACATCGTTTCAACATCACAAATGCGATCAATCAATCCGAATGCCAAAGCGTCATCCGCGAGGATTTTCTGTCCGCCCATCAAGATAAGCTTTGTTCTAGCAGGTCCAATCAACGCACGCATACGCGCAGGGTCAGAGGGTTGCGGTAAAAAGCCTAACTTCATGACGGGGTAGAAAAACTTTGCATTCGGAACCGCCAAGCGCAGATCACAAGCAAGGGCCATTCCCATCGCACCGCCAGCCAAAGTGCCATTCAAAGCCGCAATTGTGAGGCAAGGTAAATCAGCAATCGCGCCTGACAGTTCCTCCCAAATAGGAGAAACTGCTAAACCGGCGCGGGCGGCCTCCAAATCGGCACCAGCACTGAAAACTTTGCCTGCTCCGGTCAAAATCAAGACACGGGCAGCTTTCGCATCCCGTGCGATTTGTGTCAGGTCTTGCAACATTTTCAGCGTTAGAGAATTGGCTTTCTCAGGTCGGTTGATTGTGACTGTCCAAACACCGTCATCTTTTTCCAAGTCAATCATGACAAACCCACTCGCGCTCTGATGCTCTCATCTCGCAAGGAAATTTCTTCGCCAAGCCATGCATCCGCATCGGTGCCGCACATCCACAAAAGTGTCTGAGCGGGCCACTCTGCCGGTATATGAATATCCCAATCGAGCTGACTAACAGCGTTAATGCCTGACGTTTTGATCTCTTTTTGCATCTGTGTCGCAACAGTCCCTGGAGAAAGCCCCATGCAGCGCAACCCATACGCAGCATTTTCCAAATGAGCCATACGGGTCAACATCGCCGCCCCCGCTTTGGAACTGCAATAGTGTGACCAAGCTTCTATGGCATTGTGCGCAGCACCAGAACTGATCGTCAGGATTGTTCCAGACTTAGCCTTTATCATTGCGGGCAATACTGCACGCATACCGTTGAAAACGCCTGTTAAATTTATGTCAATCGCCTTCGCCCACTCTGCGGGATCTGCTGTTGCAAGATGTGAAATTGGTTCAATCACACCTGCGTTGTTGATCAAAACATCAATTTTTCCATATCTTTCACACGCCGTTTGAACCGCTTTTTCCATATCCGCGTAAGAGCTAACGTCACATGCAATCGCCAATGCAGCGTCACCAATTTCAGCAGAAATCGCGTTGATTGCACTTTCGCTGCGCGCCAACAAAACAACATTTGCGCCCTGATTTGCAAACAAGCGTGCGCTTGCTTCGCCTATTCCGCGGCTCGCACCGGTAATGACAACCGTTTTTCCAGCGACATCTGACATTTTCTAAAACCCTCATCGTTTGGGGGATTATCGCCAGATTGCCAAGCAAACGGCGCTTCAGCTTGACGTTGCCCCAAGCTCGGTCAAAGCTGCAAGCTGATTTGTTACTCAAAGGATACCATTATGTCTCTGCGGTCCGCTATTTTCAGCACGACTTCCCTTGTTTTTTTAGCGACGAGCGCTTCTGCCGATGTGAGCGCAAAGGACATTTGGACTGATTGGCAGAACTATATGGCTGGCTTTGGCTATTCGGTGGATGGCACGGAGACGATGTTTGGCAATACGCTCAAGGTCAGCGATTTAAAGATGAGCATTCCAATTCCTGAGGCTGGTGGCAATTTTGAACTCAATTTGGAAAACGTTGATTTCGTCGAAAACGGCGACGGAACCGTTAACCTTGTGTTCCCTGAAACGATGCCAATGACATTCGTAGCACTAGGACCTGAGGGCGAAGCCGTGAGCGGCGCACTTAATTACACGATGAACAATATGGACATGCGCGCAAGCGGAGATCTTAGCAAAATTCAATATGACTACAGCGCAGATCAGATCGGAATCGTACTGACAGAATTGGTAGTTGATGGCGACACACTTGCGTCGGACGCTCTTGAGGTGAAATTCAGCTCTAACGGCCTAAGCGGCCAAACCATTATGGAACCGGGCGCGTTGCGTAAAATTGTGCAAACAATGGCCTTGGGAGCAACCGAATATACGCTAAAATTCACAGATATAGAGAGCGACGCAATCGTTAATTTTGCAGGTTCGATGGCAGCATTAAATATGCAAGGCGACTCTGTGGTTCCGATCAGCTTCGATCCAGAAAATGTTAACGCAGCACTCGAGAGCGGTTTCGCGGTCGATAGAAATATCAGTTATACTGGATCAAATACGGCCTTTTCAATCATCGGTGGCGGCGATGAAATCAAAGGTTCGAGCAGTGCGGAAACAGCCAGCATCGGTGTGACGATGAACAAAGATGCACTTGGCTATTCCGGTTCCAGCACCGGCGTTAACTTTAATATGAACGGCAACCAAGTTCCGCTGCCAATTGTTGCTGGTCTAGGTGAACTTGCCTTTAACATACTGATTCCCGTTGCGAAATCTGAAGCACCGAGCGATTTTGCTCTTGGTGTTACGCTTGGTGATTTCGTTACATCCGACCAGCTTTGGTCAATGTTTGACCCTGGCAATATTCTGCCGCGCGACCCTGCGACAGTTTCCTTTGATCTGACTGGCAAAGCAAAGCTATTGTTTGACTTCTTTGATCCCACTCAATTGGCTGCCGTCGAAAACGGTGAAGCGATGCCAGCAGAGCTAAACGCGATTACTTTGCGCAATTTGCGTGTCGCAGCAGCAGGAGCAGAACTAACAGGAACAGGTGATTTCACCTTTGATAACAACGACCTCGAGAGTTTCGGTGGCTTCCCAAAACCAACGGGCGGAATTGATGTCGGGCTCGTTGGCGGCAATGGCTTGATGGACAAGCTCGTTCAAATGGGTCTTTTGCCACAAGAGCAAGCCATGGGCGCGCGCATGATGATGGGTCTGTTTACGAGACCCGCCGAAGGGCCGGATTCTCTGACCACAAAGGTTGAAATCAATGAACAGGGTCACGTCCTCGCGAATGGTCAACGCATCCAATAAATACTGATAGTTTTAAGGAATTAGGCCACGTGTTCGCGCGTGGCCTTTCCTCATGACCTTGTAACACATGCCTGAGCGGGCTACCTCCAACACAACCAATTTTCGGAGCTCCGATGTCGCAAAATCTTGAAGAACTAACTCACGCCCTTTTGCTCAGCGCCAAAAAAGCAGGTGCGGACACAGCAGATGCAATCGCAGTCAAAGGGACATCGCTTTCCATCGACGTGCGCGGCGGCGTTTTAGAGCAGGCGGAACGATCTGAAGGTGTGGACATCGGTCTACGTGTTTTGATTGGCCAGCGCCAGGCTTGCGTGTCCTCGTCCGACACATCCAAGATGACGATTGACGCCATGTGCGAACGCGTTGTTGCGATGGCCAAAGAAGCACCGGAAGATCCCTACATTGGGCTAAGCGATCAAGATATGCTCAGCGATTTGCGCGGAGCAGAAGGCTTGGAGCTTTACGATTCCACACCAGAACCAAAGCCGGAAGCGTTGCAAGATGACGCAATGAAGGCCGAAGCAGCCGCACTTGCGCAGAGCGGTATTAGCCAAGTGCAATCTGCGACGGGCGGGTACAGTGCACGCGAAATTCATCTGGCGGCGAGCAACGGCTTTACTGGTGGTTATAAACGCACGGATCGCGCGACATCTTGTGTTGCAATTGCCGGAACGGGTTCAGCGATGGAGCGGGATTACGACGGTGACAGCCGTATTTTTCAGGCCGATCTGCGTAGCGCCAGCGAAATTGGCCAGACCGCCGCAGAGCGCGCGTTGGCGCGCACGGGTGCGACCAAGCCTCCAACGGGTAGCTTCCCAGTTCTCTTTGACGAGCGTATTTCATCAACGCTGATCGGCCATCTATTGGCGGCTGTGAACGGTGCCTCTATTGCGCGCGGCTCTTCTTGGTTACGCGATGCTCTGGGTGAACAAATCCTACCCGATCATCTCAGCGTCATCGAAGATCCGCACCGCGTGCGTGTTCCCGGCTCGCGTCTATTTGACGCCGAAGGACTGGCGACACAAAAACGTGCGATCATCGAGAACGGCATGCTCACAGGTTGGACCCTCGATCACGCAAATGCCCGTAAACTTGGGATGAGCTCTACGGCAAACGCCGCGCGCGGCACCTCTGCGCCACCTTCCCCAAGCAATTGGAATATCGAGCTGACACAGGGCTCGCAAAACCGCGAAGATCTGATCCGCGATATGGGCACGGGTCTGCTCGTTACGTCTATGATCGGCTCTACCATCAATGCCACGACGGGGGATTACTCTCGTGGGGCCGCTGGCTTCTGGATTGAGAACGGTGCCGTCAGTCACCCGGTGAATGAATGCACAATCGCGGGAAATCTGCGCGATATGTTGATGCGTCTCACTCCAGCGAATGACGCGCGCTCGCATTTGTCACGTGTTGTTCCGTCGCTTTTGGTTGAAGGCATGACCCTTGCCGGAAACTGACCTCGACCTTTTAATCAAAGCTGCACAGGCTTCGGGCGAGATCGCCAAGACGTTCTTCCAGAACGCTCCAAAAACTTGGGATAAAGACGACAACGCAGGTCCTGTGACCGAGGCTGATCTGGCCGTGAACACTTACCTCGAAGACGTGTTGCGCACAGCTCGTCCTGATTACGGATGGCTGAGCGAAGAATCTCTTGATGAACCTGAACGCCAATCAAGCGAGTATGTGTTCATCATCGATCCCATCGACGGCACACGTAGCTATATCGAAGGGTCTCGCACATGGGCGCACTCACTCGCCATAGCACGCGATGGGCGCATCACGGCTGCCGCGGTGTTGCTTCCGATGCGGGATATGATGTTCAGCGCCGCGCTCGATCAAGGCGCCTTGCTCAATGGTGAAACGCTGCGTGTGTCTTCACAAAAAGGCTTCGAGCGTTCTGAAATTCTTGCAACCCGCCCTGTGCTTGAGCCGCATCATTGGAGCACAGGCACCGCCCCCCAGTTCAGCCGCCATCACAGACCTTCGCTTGCCTACAGGCTTGCTTTAATCGCGCAAGGCCGCTTTGATGCGATGCTCACTTTGCGCCCCAGTTGGGAATGGGACATCGCGGCTGGCGCGTTAATCGTTTCTGAAGCGGGCGGCACGATCAGCGACAAAACCGGCACGGCGTTGAAGTTCAACAACGTCGATCCACGTCTGAACGGCGTTGTTGCAGCGGGTCCGAACTTGCATTCTGAAATCATTGGCAAGCTGGCAGCAGCTTGACCACCCTACACCGCAAAAGATACGTTATATCCAATTAAAAATAAGGACGACATCATGGAACAGAGACTGCACCTTGTGTTTGGCGGTGAGCTGGTGGACCCAACCAAAAACGTCTTCAAAGACGTTGATGACTTGCACGTCGTCGGCATTTTCCCAGACTACGAAAAAGCCTTCAATGCGTGGAAAGCAGAAGCGCAAAAAACTGTCGATAATGCGCATATGCGCTATTTCATCGCGCATTTGCATCGCCTTCGGGATGAAGCTGCTGCAGCATCTTCGACAGAAGAGCTAGGATAAATCAGTCATGAGCTCGCTCAGCCTAATTGCTTATAAAGCGCTGGCGCGAAGCACGACTATTCCACAAACTGACCCCTATCCTGAGCGCCCCGATGGGCCGCTCATTTGGGGCGTTGTGCATGATGAGCACTCTGCGCGCGCGTTAATCCATTTGGTGGAACGGCTGCACCATTTGCGGGGGCCATGCAGCTTGCTGATGACTTACGCCGACAAAGCACCGCGCGTGCCCGATCGGAAAGGGCAATTTTGTTTTCAACTGCCGGTGGATACAGGAGAGACAGCACAGCGTTTTTTAGAGCATTGGAAGCCTTCGATATGCCTTTGGTTCGGCGGTGATCTACGCCCCGCGCTTATCGCCGAAACCAACGTTGCAAAGGTCCATATGATGCTCTTATCCGCTGAGGAGCATTTGCTGGATCAATCTGTTTGGCGTTGGCTTCCTTCGCTTGCACGCGAAACACTGCGCTCTTTCGCTTCCTTGGCAGCCCGCGATCAAGCTGCGCAAAAGAGCTTGCGAAAGATGAACGGGACGCAGCGGGACATCGAAATACATGGCACGCTGCAAATTGCAGTTGTCCCGCCGGCAGCGAACGAAAGTGTCTTCACCGAAGTTTCAAATGATCTCAACGGTCGGCCTGTTTGGCTTGCCTCAAACATCCAAGAAGATGAATTGAAAGACGTGCTCAAAGCGCACCGCGAAGTCGTAAAGATCAACCATCGCCTCGCGCTTGTGCTTGTCGCTGCCTCTTTTCCCGTCAGCGTGGAGGCACGTCGCATTCTCAAATCCCAAGGCTGGCGCGTCTGTCACTGGGAGGACGGCGACCCGATCGAAGAAAACACGCAGATCATTCTCGTGGAAGAACCAGAAGATATGGGTCTCTGGTATCGCATTGCACCACTCTCGTTCTTGGGGAGTTCACTTAGACCGCACTTCAACGGTTGCGATCCGTATGTTCCTGCCTCACTAGGATCTGCGGTCATCTACGGGCCAAACGTGCGTCATCACACCAGCAGTTATTCTCGCCTTGCAGCGGTCGGGGCTGCACGAATTGTTAAGGATGCTGAGGGGCTCACGATGGCCGTCGAAACCCTGCTCGCTTCGGATCAATCCGCGTTGATGGCACACGCTGCATGGGTTGCTATATCTGAGGGCGCAGAGGCAACGGATGCTGTGATAGAGAGCATCCAAGCTCAGCTAGACACGTTGGAAACGCCCTGATGAAGCCATTCAGTTTTTGGTACACACGCCCTGATGCGCTTGATTGGCGGGCTCGGCTTCTTGCGCCGCTTGGCGCGCTTTATGGCGCTTTGACCGCCTATCGCGTACGCCAACCTGCAACGTTTGTTTCGCCACGTCCTGTCATTTGTGTCGGAAACCTGAATGCAGGTGGCACAGGTAAAACACCGACCACAATCGCGCTTGTGCAAATGCTCTTGTCGATGGGACACACGCCACACATCGTGTCTCGTGGGTATGGCGGTTCGCTCAAGGGTCCACATTTTGTCAGTGCAAATGATGATGCCCGAGAAGTAGGTGATGAGCCGCTCCTGCTTGCCGCGTTCGCGTCAACTTGGGTGGCCAAAGATCGCGCCCTTGGAATCAAAGCTGCATGCGATACTGGAGCCAGTCATATCTTGATGGACGACGGCTTTCAAAATCCAAGCGTTAAGAAGGATCTGTCGATCATTGTCGTCGACGCGGGCAAAGGGTTCGGCAATGGTCTTTGCCTTCCCGCTGGTCCTCTGCGAGAGCCCGTTAGCGCAGGTCTAAAACGCGCGAATTTCATTCTATCCATCGGTAACAGCAAACATCAAACAGAGTTTGGGGCGACAATCCCGCTAAGCATTCCACGCCTGCAAGGGAGCCTTGATCCGCTTGAGACAGGGATCGACTTCACCAACATGCGCTGCATTGCTTTTGCGGGCATCGGTCATCCTGAAAAATTCTTTAGTACGCTTCGCAGCGTCGGCGCTAAGATCATTCGCGCAGAAGCCCTGAGTGATCACCAAACTCTAACGCCCGCTTTGATGAAACGTCTGTCAAACGATGCCCTGCTGCATGATGCACAGCTTGTTACCACTGAGAAAGACGCCGTGCGATTACCGCAGAGCTTCCGACAGCAAGTCGTCACTCTGCCCGTCCGCATTGTTCTAGATGAAGACAGCGAACTTCGCGCAGCGTTGACAGCTTTGAACGGCTGACCCACAAATACGAACACACTTAATTCGAAAGAGCACAGCATGATCGACACTCTCATAGACATCGTTGGAAAAAATCACGTGCTCACGGGTAGCGACACCAATCGCTGGCGAACAGAATGGCTCGATACTTATCCCTCTGACCCGATCGCCGTTGTGCGCCCTGCAACAACCGCCGAGGTCTCTGCGATTGTGAGGTTTGGTAACGAAACAAAGACCCCTATCGTTCCGGTAAGTGGCAACACAGGGCTTGCAGGTGGGGTCTCGGGCAAAGGCCATATCATGGTCTCGATGGAACGGATGAACACCATTCATGAAATTCGTAAAGATTCGCGGATAGCCATCGTCGATGCGGGTGTCATCCTTGGCGATATTCACAGCGCTGCGGATGCAGAAGGACTTGTCTTTCCGCTCACATTTGGGGCGCGCGGCAGCGCTATGATTGGCGGTAACATGGCGACGAACGCGGGTGGCTCTAATGTTGTGCGCTACGGCAATACCCGCGACCTTGTTTTAGGCGTCGAGGTGGTTTTGCCGACAGGCGAAGTCGCTGATCTGATGTCAGAGCTACGCAAGGATAATTCTGGTTATAATTTGAAGCACTTGGTGATTGGCGCCGAAGGAACTCTAGGGATCATCACCAAGGCAGTTCTCAAGCTGTTTCCTAAACCCAAAGCTTACGCGACTGCGATGGTTGCTGCTCCTTCTATAGGTGACGGCTTGCAACTGCTTAACCAACTACAGGACGCGACAGGTGGCTCTGTAGAAGCGTTTGAATACATGCCACGTGCGTATGTGGAACGTCATTTGGAAATTGATAGCACAGCGCGTGAACCTTTTGATGCACCGCATGAAGTAAACATCATGGTAGAGATCGGAACAACGATTGAAGCTAAAGCAATGCCTGATGCTTCGGGCCAGATCCCCCTTACAGGTGAGCTCGAAAACATTTTGGCTGGACTGTTTGAAAGCGGTGAGGTGCTCGACGCTACAGTTGCGCAAAACGAGGCACAACGCCGCGCGATGTGGGAGCGCCGTGAAGCTGCAGCAGAAGTTGTTCTAATGCACAAACCTCTCATCAATCACGACATCGCCGTGCCCTTGGAAAAGGTCGCAGCGTTTTGTGAAGCCATGGAGAAGCGTTTGCCGAACCTTGATCCTGGCGCAATCCCCATGATTGTCTCACACCTAGGGGATGGCAATGTGCATTATTCAGTCTGGGGCAAAAGTCAGGACCCTGACGTCCATGATGCCATCACAGAAGCAGTTGAAGATGAAACACTAAAACTCGGTGGGAGTTTTTCAGCAGAACATGGAATCGGAGTGAGCAAGCTCAATTCTATGAAACGCCGCAAAGACCCCGTGTCCATTGCGGCTATGAAAGCAATCAAAGCCGCACTCGATCCCAACAACATCCTTAATCCAGGCAAAGTATTACCCGACTAATTCAAGTTAGCTGCGCCATTCGAAAAAGCCTTCACCGGCTTCGGCCAAGAGTTTCGCTGCCATTGCACGGCCCATTTCAGCGCCATCCTCGATGCTTCCGCTGACATCGTCGCCGATGCTCTCTGAGCCATCGGGGCGCAAGACTTGACCGCGCAAGCGCATATTGGTGCCATCAAGTTCTGAAAGGCCTGCAATAGGTGTTTCGCATGACCCATCCAATGCTTCAAGAAACGCGCGTTCTGCGACAAGCCGTTGGCCCGTCTCTTGGTCATGGATCGCCTCAAGCATCTGAGCGGCCCGAGTATCATCAATGCGTCGTTCAATTCCGATCGCACCCTGTGCTACAGCGGGAAGCATTTCTTCGGTTTCAATTGCACTCTTGGCGACATGCGCCATGTCCAATCGACGCAAACCAGCAATCGCGAGGAACGTGCAATCCGCAACGTTATCCTCAAGCTTTTTCAAGCGAGTTTGAACATTGCCTCTAAATTCTACGACATTCAGATCGGGTCTAAAATGTAATAGCTGTGCGCGACGTCTTAGGGACGACGTGCCAACAACAGCGCCTGATGGCAAATCAGCTAGCCTGTCGTGACCCGCAGATACAAACGCGTCGCGCACATCTTCGCGCGGCAGATAAGTATCAAGGACAAGACCGTCCGGTTGGAGAACAGGCATATCTTTCATTGAATGAACGGCGATATCTATCGCGCCGCTAAGCATGTCGTCTTCGATTTCTCGCGTAAACAAACCCTTCCCACCGATCTCTTTTAGAGGCCGGTCAAGAATCTTGTCACCCGTGGTTTTGATCACCTTGATGACAAACGCTTCTGGAGAGAGATCGAAAGCAGTCGACAAACGTCGACGCGTCTCATGTGCTTGGGCCAACGCCAAAGGGGAGCCACGCGTGCCGATAATCAGCGGTGAGGTCGGGGAAGGAAGTGTAATAGTCATACGAATATGTTTATGAGTGTCTATCTAAGTTGACAACTATAGAAGTTGATAAACTTAACAAATCAATCGTGAAGTGGTCCGGCAAAACTGGACAGCGTGCTAAGATGTATCCAACCTTGAAGAC
>NZ_MLCB01000223.1 GCF_001890925.1 Planktotalea frisia | reverse complement strand
TCTACGGTCAGACGTCAACCCGTCAAAAGTCGGGTGCTCGAGGACTCTGTGTATAACGTTCATTTTCTGCCCCCACAGATGAACACAAACCTTGCCTCAGATTCGAAACAGAGTCTAGCTCACCTTGTGGCGAAGATCGGAAAATTACCTCTATTTAGTGCCAAACATCCGATCGCCCGCATCCCCTAGTCCGGGCATGATGTAACCGACATCATTCAACTTTTCATCCAATGCAGCTGTTACGATAGGAACGTCGGGATGCGCTGCCTTCATGGTTGCGACGCCCTCGGGTGCGGCGAGCAGACAGAGGAAGCGAATATTGGTCGCGCCCGCCTTCTTCAGCAGATCAATCGCGGCAACGGATGAATTGCCTGTAGCTAGCATCGGATCAACCGCAATGACCAATCGATCCTCTAGCGCATCGGGCGCTTTGAAATAATATTGTACGGGCTGAAGCGTCTCTTCATCGCGGTAAAGCCCCACGAAGCCAACCCGCGCAGACGGGATGAGTTCAAGCACACCATCGAGCAATCCGTTGCCCGCCCTCAGGATCGAAATGAGCGCGAGCTTTTTGCCATCCAGTGTCGGCGCATCCATTTCCATCATCGGCGTTTCGATACGCTTGGTCGTCATCGGCAATCCCCGCGTGACCTCATAAGCCAACAACTGGCTAATCTCACGTAACAATTGGCGGAAGACCGCGGTGGACGTGTCTTTCTCACGCATAAGCGTCAGTTTGTGTTGAATGAGTGGGTGATCAACGACGTTCAGATGTTGTTCAGTCATGGGTTAGGTCTCCAATTTGTTCAAAATGTTCTGACGGGTCGCCTCGTCACAAAACGCGGCATTCGCCGAGGCTTTGGCGATATCCGTGAACACCGCTGCGTCCCAGCCAAACGTATTTGCAAGGTTCAGGTATTCATCGCGCATCGTCGTGTGGAAAAACGGAGGATCATCAGTAGACACAGTTACTTTCACACCAGCGCGGCGCAACATGTCGATTGGGTGGCTCTTCCAATCGGGGTACGCGCCAAGCGCTACGTTCGAGCCGGGGCAAATTTCCAAAACGATGCCCTTTTCTGCCAGTTCATCAACGAGCGCGGGATCCTCTGCCGCGCGCACGCCGTGGCCAACACGCTCGACACCCAAATCCTGAATCGCCTCGCGCACTTCTTGCGGACCACGCCATTCACCCGCATGTGTCGTCAGGCGTAGGCCCGCTTCGCGCGCCATATCAAAACTATACTTGAAGTCGCGCTGCGCGCCGATGTTCTCATCCCCGCCCATGCCGAAGCCTGTGATAAAATCACCTACAGTTTCTGCAGCACACAGCGCAGCCGTCTTCGCTTGCTCCGGTCCTTCATGGCGAATGCAGGTCACAATACCGCGCGACACAATACCGAAATCGCGTTCTGCTTCATCTGCTGCTTCCACCATCGCGGCAAGATATTCGCGCCACGCGCTCACATCGCCGCCACCGCAAAAATCGGGACTGACAAAACTCTCCATATAGATGACGCCATTGCTGGCCGCCTCTTCCAGAATGGCCAAGCCCAACCGTTTGAAATCTTCTGGTGTCTGCAAAACCGTTGTCGCAGCCTCATAGACGCGCAAGAACGGCACGAACCCCTCGAATGCGTAAGAGCCGTCGCTGTTGAAGACTTTCGACAGATCGACCTTCTTTTCCTGCGCGAGGCCACGAATGAACGCGGGCGGCGCGGCGCCCTCATAATGCGTGTGCAATTCGACTTTTGGCAAATCGAGGATCGCCGCCAGCTCTTCGCTCATCTCGCTCATAGAAAACTCCTTCCGGCGCCGCGCTCGGCGATCCCCAGATGTTCAGCAATCGAGGCCGCAACATCGCTAAATCCACAAATGCCTATTTCGCCCGAACCCGCACCATGCACAAGGACTGGCACCTGCTCGCGGGTGTGATCGGTTCCGACCCAACTGGGATCGTTCCCATGATCTGCAGTCAGAATGAGCAAATCGCCTTTGCGCAAACGCGGCAAGAATTGACCAAGCCAAACGTCAAAGCGTTCAAGCGCGGCACCGTAGCCCGCGACATCGCGGCGATGGCCATAGTTGGTGTCGAACTCGACCAAGTTGGCAAAGACAAAATCACCCGCGTCCGCGCTTTCTGCCAAATCATTCAAAGCACTCATCAGATCAACATCCGCGCCCTTCACACTCGTATCAATCCCGCTCATCGAGAAGATATCACCAATCTTGCCAACGCCATGCACCTTGCCGCCCGCCGCTTGCACCCAATTTGTGAGCACAGGTTCAGGTGGCTTGATCGCGTAGTCCTTGCGGTACTGCGTGCGCTCGAAATCCGCGCGTTCAGTGCCTATGAAAGGTCGCGCAATCACGCGACCCACACGCATTTCATGCAACAGTGGCGCAACATCGGCGCACATTTGCATCAGGCGTTCGCGGCCAAACACTTCTTCATGCGCGGCAATCTGAAGAACGCTATCCGCAGAGGTGTAACAAATCGGCCAACCAGTTTTCAAATGTTCTTCGCCGAATTCATCAATCACCTTGATCCCATTGGAATGCGCATTGCACAGGATGCCATCGGTGCCAGCGGCCTTACAAAGTGCAGCGGTGATTTTATCAGGGAATGCAGGGACAGTTTCTGGAAAATAGGTCCATTCAAAGGGCACAGGCAAACCTGCGAGTTCCCAATGGCCAGAGGGCGTATCCTTGCCAATGGAGATCTCACGCACGACACCCCAACGCGCATTCGGTTCAGCCGCCAAACCGGGTGTTGCGATATCTGTTGATAAACGAATTGCTGCACCTAACCCCAGCGCATCCATATGCGGCACATTCAGGCCAACCCGCTCGATAATATGCCCCAGCGTGTTCGCACCTGTGTCTGGCAAATCACCATTAAAAAAGTCAGCGGCATCGGGCGCGCCACCGCATCCGGCACTGTCGAGAACGATTAAAAAGGCGCGTGCCATTAGCTGATCACCTCATGCACCAGATCTTGTTTTGCGGGCGGATTTGACGCGAGTGTTATTGCGCGCCGTATCGCCTTCGCTGCGCGATCTGCCTGGCCATCACGTGCGGCATGAATACGTGCCAAGGGTTGGCCTTTGACGATGAAGGCCCCGAGCGGCACGACATCCGACACGCCAACAGCGGGATCAATCAAATCACTTTCGACCTGCCGCCCGCCCCCTAATGCAACCACCACAAGTCCCAAGGCCTCACCGTCAATTGCGCTCACGTATCCGCCCTCAACCGAGGTTACTTCGCGAATGACAGGCGCTTCGGGCAAGTAGCGCTGCGGGTTGTCAACAAAGCCCAAAGGTCCGCCCATCGCAACAATCATCTTGCCAAACCGCTCGGCAGCCGCCCCGCTTACAATGACATTACTCAAGGCTTCGCGCGCTGCATCTTCGCTCGTGAACACACCGCCGCTGAACAGCAATTGCGCCCCAAGTGCGAGCGTAAGCTCATAGAGCGGACCGCGTTCTGATCCGCGCAAAACTTTCATCACTTCTGCGACTTCCAAGGCGTTGCCAAGCGCAGGCGCAAGTGGCGCATTCATGTTTGTAATCAGGGCCGTGGTCGGGCATCCCGCAAGGTTCGCAGTCTGCACCAAAGCCTGCGCCAGCGCGCGCGCCTCATCCGCGCTTTTCATGAACGCACCAGAGCCGACTTTCACGTCCAAGACCAATCCATCTAATCCCGCCGCCAACTTTTTTGACAAGATTGAAGCCGTGATCAGATCAAGGCTTTCCACCGTCGCCGTCACATCACGCACCGCATAAAGTCGCTTGTCCGCAGGCGCGATATCCGCGCTTGCGCTTACGATTGCACAGCCCGCTTGATCAACGATGCGCTTGAATTGCGCTTCATCAACGGACGTGGAAACCCCAGAGATACTCTCCATCTTATCAAGCGTGCCGCCCGTATGCCCAAGGCCACGACCCGAAATCATCGGCACATAGGCCCCGCACGCCGCTAATGCGGGCGCGAGAACCAGCGAAACGCAATCGCCTACGCCACCTGTTGAGTGCTTATCGAGCACTGGGCCATCTACATCCCAACTCAAAGTCTTACCGCTCGCCTGCATCGCAAGAGTCAGTGCCGCGCGTCCATCCTGACCTAAGCCTTGCAAACACACAGCCATGGCAAAGGCACCCGCTTGTGCATCGCTCACTGAATAATCCGCCAGACCTCGCGCGAACCACGTCAAAGCGTCTGGCTCAATCGTTTCACCGCGCCTGAGCGCTGCAATGATCGCACGCGCGTCCACTTAGGCACCGTCCATAAAACTGGCATCAAACGCGCCGGGCAGCAGCTCTGCCACAGTCATTTGTTTCTCGATTCCATCCGTCGTTGCGAGCGTCACGATCACGTCACCCTTCGCAAATTCCGCGATCTTCTGACGGCACCCACCACAGGGCGGCACAGGCGCAGGGCTCTGCGCGATCACATAGATTTCTGCGATCTCTCGCTCGCCCGCCGCGCACATCGCGGCGATTGCGCCCGCCTCTGCGCACGTGCCCTCGGGATAGGCGACATTTTCAACATTGCAGCCTTGGAACACCGTTCCAGCACCGGTGCGAATTGCGGCACCCACTTTGAAATTTGAATAAGGGGCATGGGCATTCTCTCGCACTGCGGAGGCTGCGGTTTTCAAGTTCATTTCGGATCTCCAACCCAAGTTTTGAACACTCCGGGCAAGGACACTTCAAGCAGTTCCAAATCTTCCGAAGCATCCGAATAACGCGTCATCATAGAGGGCGGCGTCACAAATGCGTCGCCCGCTTGGAGCTGATGGGGATCACGTCCTTCACCTTCCAGAGTCATCGTACCGTCCATGACGAACGTGAAGTGAATGTCGCTGTCATGCGCTGCCCATTTAGGCGCGCCACTGCCACGTTTCACCACATGAACCCCCGCCACATCGCGCGTATTTTGAGCGATAAAGGTATCTCGACTGACAAAACCGCTCAGACGGAAATCTCGCCACTCCGCTTCATCCGCTTTGTGGTGCACGAACTTTTGACCTTGGAATTCCCGCTCAGGGTTAAACGTTGCATTTGGCAGCGCCATTTCATGATCAATCGTCGTCACATGCTCTGCGGGCACGCCAATCTCGATCACTTCGATGTTGTCAGATGCAAACAGGACGCGGTGGCGAATTTCAGGGGGCTGGATCACGCAATTTCCCGCGTGCAGGCGGAACGGCTCGCCCTGATCTTCGTAGACCAGATCAACCCAACCACGATAACAGAAAATTAACTGAAACCCGACAGTGTGATGATGCACCATGTCCGGGACAGGACCGCCGTCAGGAATACGAATATGCGACGCAATGATAGAACCGCCCAGACGATCAGGGATCAAATCGCGGTAGTGCATACCAGCGCGCCCGACCACCCAAGGGGCCTGATCCGCAAGGCGACGCACAACAAAGGAATGCAGTGTTTGCGGCAAAACCAAAGGTTCATGCATTTCAGTGATCTCGACTTGCGTCCCACCGGGCGCAATTTGCGTGCCGATGCCACCCGTTTCATCGGGCATGGAGCAACGCAACCTCAGCTTTACTGGCGCAGCATCGCTCCCTTGATCCAGTCGCAAAGACACGCCATGACCCGAAAATACGGCGACCTGAGGATCATCAGCAGGATAGATCATATCCATCTGGAACCCGATTTCTTTAGTGAAAAACGCGATATCCGCACGAATATCACTCGTTGGGCCGCAAACTTCAGCTTTGATATCGCTCATCGTACTTCCTTTTGTGGGCGAGTCTGTCTCTCGCGCATCCCTTAGAGTGTCAACGCACCCACCTATTTGCAAGATATCAAGAAGACTGTATCAAACTCACTTAATGTTTCTCTTCAAAGCAACATAGTTTAACATCAAACTAACTCACGCGTGACGCAAGTAAGGGGCCAAAATGACCGATAACAAAGCTGATCTGGAAAAAGAAGCAGAGCTCGCCAAAGAAGCAGTACGCAAAGCGGCGCTTGATTATCACGAATTCCCAAAGCCCGGAAAACTCGAAATTCGCGCGACCAAGCCTTTGGCAAACGGCCGCGACCTAGCGCGCGCCTATTCCCCCGGTGTGGCCGAAGCCTGCATCGAAATCAGCAAAAATCCTGCAGATGCTTCTCGCTACACAGCGCGCGGAAATTTAGTCGCTGTGATCACCAATGGTACTGCTGTGTTGGGTCTTGGCAATATTGGCGCACTCGCGTCTAAACCCGTGATGGAGGGCAAAGCGGTCCTCTTCAAGCAATTCGCGGGCATTGATTGTTTTGACATCGAAGTCGATGAAAAGGATCCTGAAAAGCTCGCTGATATCGTCTGCGCGCTAGAGCCTACTTTCGGCGCAATCAACCTCGAAGACATCAAAGCGCCAGATTGCTTTATCGTTGAACAACTTTGTCGCGAGCGGATGAACATTCCCGTCTTTCACGACGACCAACACGGCACAGCCATCGTCGTTGGCGCAGCGGCGACCAACGCACTGCATGTCTCGGACAAGAGTTTTGAAGATATCAAGATTGTTTCAACAGGTGGTGGGGCGGCGGGGATTGCGTGCCTTAACATGCTGCTAAAACTTGGCGTGAAGCGCGAAAACGTCTGGCTTTGTGACATTCATGGTCTCGTTTATGAGGGCCGCGAAGTTGATATGAACCCGCAAAAAGCCGCCTTTGCGCAAAAGAGTGAACTACGCACGCTCGATGACGTGATTGACGGCGCTGATATGTTTTTGGGGCTCTCTGGCCCAAATGTTCTAAAGCCGGAAATGGTCGCCAAGATGACCAAGAAGCCGATCATTTTCGCCCTTGCAAACCCCAATCCGGAAATCGCCCCTGACGCCGCGCGCGGCGTGGCACCTGATGCGATCATCGCGACAGGGCGCAGCGATTTCCCCAATCAAGTCAACAATGTACTCTGTTTTCCCTTCATCTTTCGTGGTGCGCTCGACGTGGGCGCGACAGAGATCAACGATGAAATGCAACTCGCCTGTATCGCAGGAATTGCTGAACTTGCACGCGCCACCACCAGCGCTGAAGCAGCCGCCGCATACCAAGGCGAACAGCTCACATTTGGCGTTGATTATCTGATCCCTAAACCTTTTGATCCGCGCCTTTCTGCTGTGGTTTCGTCAGCCGTTGCAAAGGCCGCGATGGAAACAGGTGTCGCCACCAAACCCGTCGATGATCTTGACGCCTACCGCGCGCATTTGAATGCGTCGGTCTTCAAATCAGCGCTTTTGATGCGCCCTGTTTTCGAGGCTGCATCAAAACAAGCCCGCCGCATCGTCTTTGCCGAAGGGGAGGACGAGCGCGTGTTGCGCGCGGCTCAGGCAATCTTGGAAGAAACCACCGAAACGCCCATTCTGATTGGCCGTCCAGAAGTGATCATCGCGCGTTGCGAGCGCGCTGGCCTGACCATCCGCCCTGATCGCGACTTCAATATCGTGAACCCAGAGAACGATCCGCGCTATCGCGATTATTGGGAAACCTATCACGGCATCATGGCACGCCAAGGCGTCACACCTGATATTGCCCGCGCTGTGATGCGCACGAATACGACAGCAATTGCAGCCGTTATGGTCCACCGCGAAGAGGCCGACAGCATGATTTGTGGCACCTTTGGCGAGTATCGCTGGCATCTGAACTATGTGAACCAGGTTTTGGGCGATGATACGCATCACCCGCATGGCGCGCTATCCATGATGGTGCTTGAGGACGGCCCATTGTTCGTGGCCGACACCCACGTCTGGACCCAACCAACGCCCGAACAGATCGCGCAGACAGCGCTTGGAGCGGCACGTCACGCGCGGCGTTTTGGCCTGGAGCCAAAAGTCGCCTTCTGTTCGCAATCGCAATTTGGCACACAGGCCGATGGCCCCGGCAAACGACTTCGCGCAGCGATGGCTTTGCTTGACGAGATGGGTACAGACTTTGCTTACGAGGGTGAAATGAAGGTCGATGCCGCACTCGATGCTGACTTGCGCGACAAACTTCTACCGGGCGGCCGCCTGAAAGGCGCTGCAAACATCCTGATTTTCGGCACAGGTGATGCGGCGTCGGCAACGCGCAATGTGCTTAAGATGAAAGCCTCTGCGTTAGAAGTTGGCCCCCTACTGATGGGCATGGGCAATCGCGCGCATATTGTGACACCTGGTGTCACGGCACGCGGGCTGCTGAACATGGGGGTCATCGCGGGAACGCCTGTTTCCAACTACGGCTAGGGAAGTTTGCAAATTTGCAAAATCAGCGACCAGAACCGCTGTTATCGCTAAAACAGTTGGCTTTGCAAAAATCTGCAAGGCTTTGGTTGCGAATATTGCAAATAAAATGCGGCAATCCGTCCACCTCTTTGCCAAGACACTTGCTCTAAGTGCGCTGAGCGGACTAACTCCTTCGCAAAGCACGAAAAGGAGTATCCCATGGCCTATAAAGACGTCTACGCAAGCTGGCAAAAAGACCCCGAGGCCTTCTGGCTTGACGCAGCAAAGGCTATTGACTGGGATCAGGCTCCAAGCAAAGCGCTTACAGACAAAGGCGACGGGCTATACGAGTGGTTCGTCGATGCAAAGGTCAACACCTGCTATAACGCGGTCGACCGCCACGTCGAAAACGGGCGCGGCGATCAGATTGCAATCATCCATGACAGCCCAATCACGGGTTCCATCAGCAAAATCACATACGCAGAACTGCAAACGCGCGTCGCATCACTTGCTGGCGCCTTGCGTGCCAAGGGCGTCGAAAAAGGTGATCGCGTTATCATCTACATGCCGATGGTCCCTGAAGCGCTGGACGCGATGCTTGCATGCGCGCGCATCGGCGCGATCCATTCTGTTGTGTTTGGCGGATTTGCCGCGAACGAACTCGCGGTACGGATTGATGATGCGACACCCAAAGCGATTATCGCTGCGTCTTGCGGCTTAGAGCCGGGGCGCGTTGTGAAATACAAACCCCTGCTTGACGGTGCTATCGAACTCTCAACCCATAAACCTGATTTCTGTGTGATCTTGCAACGCGAGCAAGAGGTCGTTGAACTCGGCGCTCGCGATGTGGATTGGTATGGTTTCCAAGAGGGCGTTGCCCCTGCCGATTGTCTCCCTGTTGAGGGCAACCACCCCGCCTACATCCTATACACCTCTGGAACGACAGGCGCGCCAAAAGGCGTTGTGCGTCACACGGCAGGTCACCTCGTTTCACTAAATTGGACCATGAAGAACGTCTATAACGTTGATCCTGGGGACGTCTTTTGGGCGGCATCAGATGTGGGTTGGGTCGTTGGACACTCCTACATTTGTTACGCACCCCTCATTCACGGCAACACCACGATTGTGTTCGAAGGCAAACCCGTTGGCACGCCTGACGCTGGCACGTTCTGGCGCGTGATTTCAGAGCATAACGTCAAAAGTTTCTTCACAGCACCGACGGCCTTTCGCGCGGTAAAACGCGAGGACCCCAAAGGGGAGTTCGTCAAGCACTACGATTTGTCCTGTTTGAAGGTGGTTTACCTCGCCGGTGAACGCGCTGATCCCGACACGATTGAATGGGCGCAAAACCAGCTGAATGTGCCTGTTATTGACCATTGGTGGCAGACCGAAACAGGTTTTGCCATCGCTGCCAATCCTATGGGGATAGAACACATGCCCGTGAAACTTGGCAGCCCCTCCGTGCCGATGCCCGGCTATGATGTGCAAGTTCTCGATGAAGGCGGTCATCCGATGAAAGCAGGAGAGCTCGGCGCGATTGCCGTTAAGCTTCCTTTGCCACCCGGCACTTTACCGACGCTTTGGAACGCAGAAGATCGCTACCGCAAAAGCTATCTCACACAATTTCCGGGCTACTATGAAACCGGTGATGCGGGGATGATTGATGAAGACGGCTACCTCTACATCATGGCGCGTACGGATGACGTGATCAACGTGGCAGGTCACCGTTTGTCGACAGGCGGCATGGAAGAAGTGCTCGCCGCGCACCCTGATGTTGCCGAATGCGCAGTGATTGGTGTGACCGACCAGTTGAAAGGGCAGATGCCTGTCGGATTCTTGTGCTTGAATTCAGGCGCGGGGCGACAGGACGCCGATGTTGTCGCCGAATGTGTGAAGCTGGTGCGTGAGAAGATTGGCCCCGTCGCAGCGTTCAAGCTCGCGGTTGTTGTGGATCGTTTGCCCAAGACGCGTTCGGGCAAAATTTTGCGCGCAACCATGGTGAAGATCGCAGATAGTGAAGCATTCAAGCTACCCGCGACGATTGATGATCCCGCCATCCTCGACGAAATCAAGGTCGCGCTTCAAGGCATCGGTTATGCCAAGTGACGACACCAAATGGTGTCGACAGGTTTTGCGAGGGCTAAAGCCCTCGCGGTGCTCCAAGCCTAAAGGCGTGGAGTTTTAAGTTTAAAGGGAAAGATGAAGCATTCTTAAATCTTCCCCTTTTCATAAATATCCCGGGGAGTCCCAGCTTGCTGGGGGGGGCAGAGCCCCATAGCACCATAGTTTACACGAATTGCTCGCGGATAAGCCGCTCTTCAAGGCCGTGGCCCGGATCGAATAAAATTCGGTGCGCAATGCTAGGTTCAGAACGAATATCGACTTTGATCACGTCTTTGACCGACCGTCCGTCGGCATCTGCCATGACCGGACGTTTGTCAGGCTCAATGACTTCAAACCGCACACTCGCAGCTTTGGGCAGCAACGCGCCCCGCCAGCGACGCGGTCTGAACGCCGCCATTGCAGTGAGCGCCAACACATCAGCGCCAATCGGCAAAATTGGGCCATGCGCGGAGTAATTATATGCAGTAGAGCCAGCGGGCGTCGCAAGAAGCGCCCCATCGCAGACCAGTTCTTGCATCCTTAGACGACCATCAATGTGAATACGGAGCTTGGCAGCCTGTGGGCCGGCACGTAGCAAGGATACTTCGTTGGTTGCGAGCGCGCGGTGGGTTTTTCCATGTCGATCAAGCGCTTGCATGGACAGAGGGTTGATGACTTCCTCTTCCGCAGCCGACAGGCGTTCTTGCAAATCGCTTTCGCTGTATTCGTTCATCAGAAAGCCAATTGTGCCACGGTTCATACCATACACAGGCGCGGGCAAATCTTGCGAAGCATGCAAAACCGAGAGCATGAAACCATCGCCGCCCAACGCAACAATCACATCAGCCTTCTTTTGATCCACGTTGCCATAGCGCGTGACCAAAGCGCCGCGCGCCGCTTGTGCGGTGCCTGTATCGCTGGCCAAAAAGGCGATTTTTAAAGTCATGTCGCGTCCTACGTCACTGAACTAGATTTTAGACAAGCACATGTTCTGCACAACCACCAGTCATGGCGTAGAAATTCGTAACTGCGTCGCTTATGCCTCTTGAGCTTGAATAAATTTCCTATACGGCTACCTCGAAGAGATAATGTTAGTCTGCCGGAGCCCATCATGAGCAATTCCAACACCCCGTTTTTCACTCAAAGCCTGTCTGAGCGCGACCCAGAGATTTTCGGCTCCATCACAGCAGAGCTGGGCCGTCAGCGCAACGAGATCGAATTGATCGCATCTGAGAACATCGTCTCTGCCGCGGTCATGGAAGCGCAAGGTTCTGTGATGACCAACAAATATGCCGAAGGGTATCCCGGCCGACGCTATTACGGCGGTTGCCAGCACGTAGATGTCGCTGAAAACCTTGCGATCGAGCGTGCCAAGGAACTGTTCGGTTGCGGTTTCGCCAATGTGCAGCCGAACTCTGGCTCGCAAGCCAACCAAGGTGTGTTTCAGGCGCTTTTGCAGCCAGGCGATACGATTTTGGGCATGTCTCTGGACGCGGGTGGTCACCTTACGCATGGTGCAAAGCCGAACCAGTCGGGCAAGTGGTTCAACGCCATTCAATACGGTGTTCGCAAAGAAGACAATTTGCTCGATTACGATCAGGTAGAAGCGCTCGCGAAAGAGCATCAGCCGAAAATGATCATCGCAGGCGGTTCTGCAATTCCGCGTCAGATCGATTTCAAGCGCATGCGCGAGATTGCGGACATGGTTGGCGCATATTTGCACGTAGACATGGCGCACTTTGCGGGTCTCGTGGCCGCGGGCGAGCATCCCTCTCCCTTCCCGCATGCGCATGTCGCGACGACAACAACCCACAAAACCCTTCGCGGTCCGCGTGGTGGTATGATCGTTACCAACGACGAGGCACTCGCCAAAAAATTCAACTCCGCGATCTTCCCGGGGATCCAAGGTGGTCCTTTGATGCACGTCATCGCCGCCAAAGCCGTAGCATTTGGCGAAGCGCTTCAACCAGAGTTCAAAACCTACATCAAGCAGGTCATCGTCAATGCACAAGCACTGAGCGATCAGTTGATCAAAGGCGGTCTCGACACGGTCACACACGGCACCGACACCCATGTCGTGCTGGTCGATTTGCGCCCCAAAGGCGTTACCGGTAACATCGTCGACAAGGCCTTGGGGCGTGCGCATATCACCTGCAACAAGAACGGCGTGCCGTTTGATCCTGAAAAGCCGACAGTGACTTCCGGCATTCGTCTTGGCTCTCCTGCGGGCACGACGCGTGGATTTGGTGAACCCGAGTTCCGCCAGATTGCGGATTGGATCATCGAAGTCGTTGATGGCTTGGCCGCCAATGGCGAAGACGGCAACGCCGCTGTCGAGGCCAAGGTCAAAGGCGAAGTCGAAGCAATGTGCGCACGCTTCCCGATGTATCCGAACCTCTAAGTCAGGCCGACGATTAGAACCAAACAGATAGGGTGCGTGATCTCACGCACCCTTTTTTGTGCCCAAAGCGTTGCACATAAATCCCCGAGCATGTGAAATGGTGCGATGAAGCAAACGACCCAGACCATAGAGCGTCGCTTAGGCGATGCGATGCGTACTCGCCTGCCAAGACCAATCGCAGAGCTGGTGATGTTCACGTTCAAACAAGCTTGGGCCTGTCTCTTTGGTGCACTCATGCTTGCTGGGCTCATCGCTTCGGACCTGATCTGGCAAGAGACATGGACGATTGCGCGCTACGACGCATTGGTGATCTACGCGATCACGCTGCAAGCGCTGTTTCTCATTTTCAAGCTCGAAACCCTCGCCGAAGCACGCGTCATCTTGTTGTTCCACCTCACCGGTACCGCGATGGAAATTTTCAAAGTTAACGTGGGCAGCTGGGCCTATCCAGAACCTGCGATCCTCAAGCTTTGGGGCGTTCCGCTGTTTTCGGGCTTTATGTACGCATCAGTCGGGTCTTTCATCGCGCGCGTTATTCGCATTTTCGACATGCGTTTTGCCCCCTACCCGCCGCTGTGGATGAGCTTTGCGCTTGGCACAGCGATCTATCTTAACTTTTTCACGCATCACTACATTTGGGACCTGCGTTACGTGCTTTTCGCACTGACCATCATTCTCTTCATCCGCACCCGCGTCTGGTTCAAAATCGCTGAGACGGATTTTTGGATGCCCCTACCACTGGCCGCTTTGCTCACCAGTTTCTTTCTTTGGGTCGCTGAAAACGTAGGCACTGGAACAGGAACTTGGATTTATGCCGGCACCGATGCTTTAAGCCTCGTTAGCCTCGCAAAACTCGGGTCTTGGTATCTTTTGCTCTACGTCAGCTTCGTAACGGTCACGATTGTGATGCGCGACGCACTTATTCCCGAACCGCTCACAAAAGGCCGCGCCACGCCATAAGCGCGATCACCAAAACGAAAACGCCTATACCGCTGCTACCCCAAAACCCGAATTTTTTCATGGGTTATGACGCGGAAATTGTCTGA
>NZ_MLCB01000222.1 GCF_001890925.1 Planktotalea frisia | reverse complement strand
TCAGACAATTTCCGCGTCATAACCCATGAAAAAATTCGGGTTTTGGGGTAGCAGCGGTATAAGTTCACTTTCTTCTCCTCCGCGCTTGTTGCTGCAAGCTTGATGTTGTCTGCACCCGCCGCGCTTCATGCAGCTGGCGACGAAACACCGCCAACAAAAACCAACACGACGAAAAAGTCGTAAGGCGGGCAAGGTCTATGACAAAGACACCAAAAAGTGCCTTAAAGTTGAGAGCCATAACTTCACAGATGACCAGCTCTATCTGGCCGCGCGTGAGATGGCGTATGATGGTCAGTATATGAACGCTCTGGCTGTGCTGGATGCGGCTGAGAACCAGGATGACCCACGCATTCTAAACTACCGTGGCTTCACAAACCGCAAGCTCGGCAACCACGCTGTGGCGATGGAGTTTTATGAAGCGGCGTTGAGCATTGATCCAGACTATATCCTCGCGCGCTCTTACATGGGTCAAGGCCTGCTCGCATATGGCGACGAAGACGGCGCGCGTGTGCAGCTTGCTGAAATCCGTGAGCGTGGTGGTCGTAACACATGGTCCTACACAGCGCTTCAGATGGCACTGCGCGGAACACCGTCCAACTACTAAATCGATTGCCAGCTTAGGTAAAAATTGCCTAAGCTGGCACATGATCCAACGCAGTCTCCTCTAAGTGACCGAACTCTCCAAAGGTCTTGTTCCATTGCTTCCTCGCCTGCGCCGTTTTGCGTGGTCCTTGACGCGTGACTGGCCGGATGCGGATGACTTGGTCCAAACCTCTTGCACCCGCGCGTTGACCCGTGCCGAGCAATGGCAAAACGGAACGCGGCTTGATGCGTGGATGTATCGTCTTATGCGAAACATCTGGATCGATGAAACCCGCAAACGCACAGTGCGTGTTGGGCAAGGCGTCGAAGACGCAGCTGAGAGCAGTGCATTGCTCACGTCTGGCGACAGCGAAACGACAGCCTACGCAAATCAAGTCCTCGCGCAGATCGCGCTTTTGCCTGAGGGGTTCAGTTCAGTGTTATTGCTCGTAGCCGTAGAAGGCCACAGCTATGCAGAGACCGCTGAAATATTGGACATTCCAATCGGGACGGTTATGTCTCGTTTATCGTCTGCGCGTCAAAAACTGAAAGCCGCCCTCGCAGATCAGAAAGGAGCGCGCACATGAGCGAATATACTCCTTTGAGCGAAGATCTCCTGATCATGCTCGGCGCATATGTAGACGGCGAACTCACCGAAGATGAGCGCGCCGCAGTCGAAGATATGGCGAACAAGGACCCTCGTATCGCAGAAGAACTTGAGGGGCTTTTCGCCCTCAACAATGATCTACGCGATGTGTTTAACGGACTATTGGAAAAACCCGTGCCCGCCGAGATTATTGAAGCTACCAAACCCACGCCCGCACCTGCGAACACCAACAAAGCACCCTTGCGCGCGCTCGCGGCATCTCTCTTGATCGGCGCGACGCTTGGTGCAGGCGGCATGTGGTTCAATCAAGCGAGTAAACAACAATTGCAAGTCGCGGCCGCGCGCAGTTGGCTCGGTGAAGTGGCTGAGTACCATCAGATTTACGCGCGTCAAACCCGTCATTTGGTTGAAGTGCCCGCATCTGAGAAAGACCAGATAGAAAAGTGGCTCGCCAAGGAAGTGGGTGTCGATTTCAAAGTGCCCGACCTAGAAGCCGCTGGTTGGACCTTCCAAGGTGCACGGCTTTTGGTTGCGGCGGGCAAGCCTGTGGCGCAGCTGATGTATACAAATGCCGATGGTGCGGTTATTGCGATTTGCGGTTTGCAAAACGGCTCTGGCACGGCTGCGGAAACAGAATTGCGCGCCTTTGGCGATGTTCATATGGCAACGTGGAAAAGCGAGACCGGCAGTTTCGCGATTGTGGGCGATGCCCCTGAAGAGTTGGAAGCGTTGGCCGTGATTGCCGCACCTTTGATCTAAGCGATATGTGATCAAAGGAAAAAAGGCGCCCTTGCGAGGACGCCTTTGCAAAACTCTTGAGAAGAATAGCACGATTATTCGAAAACACGTCCTTCAGGGCCGCTCATGTCAAAGCCCAAATGCTTCGCGACAGAGAAGATGTCTTTGTCGCCACGCCCGCACATGTTCATCACCAGCAAATGATCGCTTGGCAAATCGCCCGCGATCTTCATCACATGCGCCAAGGCGTGGGATGGTTCCAACGCGGGAATAATCCCTTCCAATTGGCAAGACAGCTGAAACGCTTCGAGCGCTTCTTTGTCAGTAATCGAGACATACTGCGCGCGGCCGATCTCGTGCAGCCATGCGTGCTCTGGCCCGATGCCGGGATAGTCGAGGCCCGCAGAAATCGAATACCCTTCCAAAATCTGACCATCGTCATCTTGCAAAAGATATGTGCGGTTGCCGTGAAGCACACCGGGGCGACCACCTGTCAAAGACGCGCAATGCTCCATCTTCATGTTCACGCCTTTGCCGCCCGCTTCAACACCGATGATGTTAACGGACTTGTCGTCAAGGAACGGGAAGAACAGACCCATCGCGTTTGAGCCACCGCCGATGGCCGCGATCAAAGTGTCCGGCAAACGTCCTTCGGCCTCATGCATTTGCTCGCGGACTTCCTTGCCGATGATGCTTTGGAAATCACGCACCATTGCAGGATAGGGATGCGGACCTGCGACTGTGCCGATGCAATAGAACGTATCGCGCACGTTGGTCACCCAATCGCGCAGCGCATCGTTCATCGCGTCCTTCAAAGTGCCACGACCAGAGGTTACTGGGATCACTTCCGCGCCCAACAGGCGCATACGGAACACATTCGGCGCTTGGCGCTCAACATCATGCGCGCCCATGTAGACGATGCATTTCAAACCAAACTTCGCGCAAACCGTCGCCGTCGCAACGCCGTGCTGGCCTGCGCCAGTTTCAGCGATGATACGGGTCTTGCCCATGCGCCGTGCCAGAATGATCTGACCAAGCACGTTGTTAATCTTGTGTGCGCCTGTGTGGTTCAACTCGTCGCGCTTGAGATAAATCTTCGCGCCGCCAAGATGCTCTGTCAGGCGCTCTGCATAATAGAGCGGAGAAGGACGGCCAACGTAGTGCGTCCAAAGGTCGTGCATCTCTGCCCAAAAACTCTCGTCCGTCTTGGCTTTTTCATACTCTTCTTCAAGCGAAAGGATCAACGGCATCAAGGTTTCAGACACAAAGCGTCCACCGAAATCACCGAAACGGCCGTTTTCATCAGGACCATTCATGAAGGAATTGAAAAGATCATCAGCCATTGTCACATCTCCCGCAAAGCTCTGGGTTTGGTAGCGATTAGCGGCGCGCAGGTAAAGCGCAGAAGCACGCGTGAATTAACTGCGTGCACCCTTAACGAAGCGACGAATGCGCGCAGGATCTTTGACACCGGGCGCGCTTTCCACGCCGGAACTTACATCAACCTGCTGCGTTCCCGTCATACGAACGGCTTCAGCGACGTTTTCAGGTGTCAATCCACCCGCAAGCATCCAAGGAACACCAAATTCACGCCCAGCAATCAAACGCCAATCAAAAGAAAGCCCATTACCGCCGGGCAAATCCGCGTTCTTGGGTGGCTTGGCATCAATCAAAAGCTGGTCCGCGACAGCGCTATAGGCGTCAAGCGCAGGCAAATCGCTCTCATCCGCGACGCCGACAGCTTTCATCACTGGCAGGCCATACCGTGCTTTGATCTCGCTTACGCGTTCAGGCGTCTCTTTGCCGTGGAGCTGCAATATATCCAAGGGCACCGCCGCTGTGATTTCATCAAGAAATTCATCCGTGGCATTCACCACCAACGCGACCTTGGCGATGCCCATAGGCACCTCAATCGCGAGATCGCGTGCTTGCGCAACGCTCACATTACGTGGGGACTTCTTGAAAAAAACAAAACCTACATAGTTCGCGTCAGCCGCTGCTACCGCATGGACATCGGCAATAGTCGTAAGGCCACAAATTTTAACGGATGTCTCGCCCAAGCGCGGCGCAGTCCCGACGCCCGGGGCAAAAAGAACCGGCATGCCCGCCTAGCTCGCCTCGTCTAGGATCGCGAGGACGTCGTCTTTGCCTTCGTGCTTATCAGCTTTGAGGCGTTTGATGTCGCGACGCATGCGATCCATCTCGCGGCGTTGCGCTGCAGCTTCTGCGCGTTGCTTGTGCTCGCGGATCCACTCCCACAGGAAGCCGATCAACAACCCGACGCCAACACCACCGAAGATCACGACGAACAAAGGCAAATTGATCGAGTAGTCCATTCCAGCAAGAGCGGCCAAATCAGTTGGCAAAAGCTCAAGCTGTACCGTCTCGCGGTTCGCAAGAGACACACAAACAAGAACCACTGCGATCGCAGCGAGCAAAGCATACTTAATATAGCGCATTCGTTACTTTCCGTTCAGCCGGTCTCTGAGGAGTTTACCGGTCTTAAAGAAGGGGACATGTTTTTCTTCAACCGGAACAGATTCGCCTGTGCGGGGATTACGGCCAATACGAGCATCTCGCTTCTTTACAGAGAATGCGCCAAAACCGCGCAGCTCGACACGATCACCGCGCGCCATTGTATCGGTAATTTCTTCGAACACTGTATTCACGATGCGCTCAACGTCACGTTGGTAAAGATGTGGATTTTCATCCGCCAGTTTTTGGATCAGTTCAGAGCGTATCATAGTGTAGTTCTCCCAGTTAATCCGTCTCAACTTGGCAGCAAAGACGCCACGTAACTATAGGACGTTTGACGCGACAGGGAAGCAGGAAGTGTGCCGAAGCGGCAAAACACAGCGATAAGACGGGCAATTTTGTTCAGTCAAGGCAAGGGCTTGCCGCTCAAACGGCGATAAAACCAACATTCGCCTGCGTAGGGCGCGCCGAAACGCGCCCGATTCGCGATTTCCCAATGCTGATTAAACGCCCCAATAAAGACGCATGGGATTGCTCACGAGCAGCTTTTGCTGCTGTGCCTCAGTGCGTGCAATCCGTGGGATGTAGTCAACCAAAGCGCCATCATCTGGCATATGCGATTTCATGTTCGGATGCGGCCAATCTGTACCCCAAAGCACGCGATCCTCAAACCGATCCACAATCGCTTGGTAGTATGGCACGACGTCATCATACGGTGCACCCGCTTGGGTAAGACGCTCGGGGCAAGTCACTTTCGTCCAGATGTTTTCGTTTTCGACCATCAGATTGATGAAGCGTACGAAATCGGGATGATCCACACCTTTGCTCACATCAGGGCGGCCCATGTGATCAACTACGATGATGCCCGGAAGTTTTTTCAAAAACGGCTCAAGCTCTTCGAGATCAGCCGCCTCAAAGTAGACAACGATGGACCAACCGAACTCTTGAATTTTCTCTGCAATCTCGATGAACACTTCTTTCGGTGTCGCATCGACCAAACGTTTCACAAAGTTAAACCGCACACCGCGCACGCCGGCCTCGTGCATCTGTGCAAGCTCTTCGTGCGTGATGTCCGCGCCCACGCTCGCAACGCCGCGCGCAAGATCGCCAGCACTGCGGCAGGCATCCACCATCGCGCTGTTATCTTTGCCGTGACAGGTCGCCTGAACAATCACGTTGCGCGCAAAACCGAGGTGATCACGCAGCGCATAAAGCTGATCTTTGCCCGCGTTGCAGGGCGTGTACTTGCGCTCTGGTGCAAAGGGAAACTCAGGGGATGGGCCAAACACATGGCAATGTGCATCGACAGCGCCCACAGGCAGTTTGAAGTCTGGCGTTTTAGGATCAGGGTGAAATTCCAGCCAATCGGCATCCATTTTTTGTTCGGTCATACAAATATTTCCCCATCCATCAGTTTGCGCGTGGTGCGCAGGATTGCTGCTTCTTTCACAGCGCCGTTTGTTTCTAAAGTCGCTACGACTGTCATTTCCCCGCTGGGATGTTCAACAGACAAGGTACGTTCTTGCCCAGACCCACACTCAGCCAAATCATAAGCGGGTGACCCCTCGATCAAACACGCCGTCGCAACGCTGACAGCACCAAGGACACCAATCGTTTTGTGACAGCGATGCGGAATAAACGTACGCGTGCCAATCGCGCCACCCGCTTTGGGGGCGCTGACCAAAGTCATTTTTGGTACAGATTTTTCGCTGACATCGCCTAGGTTCATGAGCGGCCCGCACTTCAAACGGATCGCTTCGAGCTTTGCGCGCAACTCCGGCGTCTCTTCGAGCCTTTGCGGGCTCTCATCGCCAGAAACCCCCATGTCCACTGCCCGCATCACAACACAAGGCATGCCATTGTCGATCATCGTCAGCTCAACGCCCTCGACCACATCCATGGCGTTTCCAGTTGGCAGCAAAGCACCGCAAGACGAACCCGCCGTATCCTTGAATGCCAAAGGCACCGCAGCAGATCCACCGGGAACACCATCGATCTGCGCATCGCCTTTGTAGCAGACCTTGCCATCAGGCGTCGCAATGCGCGCAACCGCCGCTTGGCCCGTGTTTTCCATGTAAATCGCAACAGGTGTTTCGCCGCTCTGCGCAGCAACCAAGCCCCGCTCAATCGCGAAAGCGCCAACACCCGCGAGGATGTTGCCGCAGTTTTGTGCATCCGTAACAATGGGTTGATCGACAAAGACCTGCAAAAACAGGTAGTCCACGTCGATCCCTTCGCGCTCGGATTTCGAAACAACCGCCACTTTGGACGTCAACGGATCAGCGCCACCCATACCGTCAATCTGTCGCACATCAGGCGACCCCATCGCTCGCAACAAGAGAGCATCGCGCGCAGCTACATCACTCGGCAGATCATCCCTGAGGAAATACCCGCCCTTCGAAGTCCCTCCGCGCATCCACATGCAGCGGATGCCACCTGTTTCAGACATACTTCAGGCCCTTTTCAGCCAAACGTCCGCGCATGTTGTAGATATCAAGCCCCAACTCGCCTGCTTCAAACTTGGCACGTTTCTCACCTTCGTTCGCTTCACGCGCGAGGGATTTCGCAAGCACATCAGCCGCCTCTTCACGGCGAACAATGCACACACCATCATCATCCGCGACGACAATATCACCGGGGTTCACCAGCTCATCAGCGCACACCACGGGCACGTTCACAGAACCAAGCGTTTCCTTGATCGTGCCCTGCGCATGTACCGCTTTGGACCAAACAGGGAAGTTCATCTCGGTCAGGTCCTTCACATCGCGCACACCTGCATCGATGATCAAACCACGACAGCCGCGCGCAATTGCAGAGGTCGCTAAAAGGTCCCCGAAATAGCCCGCATTCGATGGCGTTGTTGTGCCAAGCAGCATTACGTCACCCTCTTGCAACTGCTCGATCGCAACGTGGATCATCCAATTGTCACAGGGCGGCGCAAGGATGGTGACAGCCGATCCCGCAATCCGCGCGCCCGAATAAATCGGACGCATGTAATCAGCGAGCAAACCTTTGCGACCTTGCGCTTCATGCACCGTCGCAACACCGCATTTCGCCAGACCGTCAATGATGGCCTGATCCGCGCGCTCTATGTTCTGGACGACAACGCCCGTTGTTCCAGCCTGAATGCTCATTCGAGTTCATCCACTGTACGTGGGAAGATCGTCTCGAACCCTTCCGCATATTTGGCCACGCGCCCACCAGCCATGCCACCAGAGTTGCGGCGGAAGTGGTTCGCGCGGTTTTCAGCGACGTTTTTGTAGAAGTTCCACAAGTGCTCTTGGCCCTGCATACACTGGATTGCGGCCCACTTTTTGTCCCACACTTCAGTGATGTCGAGGAAGGTCGTTGGCTTCCATTCCATCTGCTCTGTCTGATGAGGCTCGAACAGATAAAGCTGTGGTGCGCCCAGTACTTTTTGACCGGGGTTATGGCCCCAAGCCTGCGCAATCATCCGGCATTCCAACGCGAACTGCGTCGTGTTCATATGATCCGTGTTGTACGGATCCCATTTGGAATGCGACATCATGAATTTCGGCTGAATTTCACGGATCACATCAACCATACGGTTTTGCGTCTCGCGGCCCAGATCGAGCGGATAGTCCCCCACATCAAAGAAACGGATGTCATTCACACCCAAAGCGGTGGCCGCGTTTTCGGCTTCCTTACGGCGCTCGGTTTTAACTTTCTCGAGGGTCATGCCCTCTTGCTTCCAAAGCTTCGCGCTCTCGCCGCGTTCACCATAAGAGAGGCAAACGACCGTCACCTCATAGCCTTTGGCCTGATGCAGCGCGATGGCTCCGCCAGCGCGCCAAACGAAATCCGCAGAGTGCGCGCTGATCACCAGCGCTGTTTTCTTGTCTGACATGAGTAAGACCTCTCTTGATTGCTTGAGTCTGGCCCCTTTGGCCCCTTGGCGCAAACTTAAGAGATATGTGATCAAATTGCCTATTCCGAATTGAGGTCGTAGAATAAGAAAAAGCTATAGAGGCAATATGCAGGGCATTTTTCCAAACATACGACACATGCGGGTTTTCTTGGAAACTGCGCGCAGCGGGTCAGTCTCCATCGCCGCCGCGCGGTGCCATCTATCGCAACCTGCAGCCACGCAGGCCATCAAGCAGTTAGAAACGACTTTTGGCACAGCTTTGTTGATCCGCAGGCGCAAACAAGCCGCGCTAACAACGTGCGGCGCACTTTTCGCGCAACGCGCCGCCAATGCGATGCGCCATATCAACGAGGGGGCCAGTGCCGCACGGCGTGAAACCGGTACAAAAGCGCGTGCATCGTTCGAGACGTCCGTCACCGCTGCGCAATTGCGCAGTCTTATCGCAATCGCTAATGCAGGTAGTTTTACGGTAGCCGCCAAGGCACTAGATCTGTCGCAACCTACGGTTCATCGCACCGCGCGCAGCCTTGAAGCGATTGCCGGAACTCCCCTTTTTATCGCACGCAGTTCAGGTGTGCGCCTGACCCCTGCTGCTGAAGTTTTTGTACGCGGTGCAAAACTCGCACAAAGTGAAATTCAGCAAAGTTATGAAGAAATCAGCCGCGAACTTGGGCGTGAGAGCGGCTCTTTTGTACTTGGCAGCCTGCCACTTGCGCGCACAACCATTGTTCCCAAAGCGATTCATGCGATGGTCAGCACATTCGACGGCTTCCAAATTCGGGTGGTTGAAGGTCGCTATACAGAGTTAATACGCTCTTTGCGCGAAGGCGATATTGATTGCCTCATCGGTGCTCTGCGTGACCCTGCCCCCGCAGATGACATCGCGCAAGAACCCCTGTTCGAAGACGCGCTTGCGATCGTAGCGCACCCCACGCATCCACTTGCAAAAAAATGCAATCTGCGGCTTGAGGACACGTTATGTTACCCTTGGATCGCACCGCCAAAAGACACTCCTGCGGGCCAATACTTGTTCGAAACGCTTCGCATCGAAGATCAGCCCGAAACCCCTGTGCGCGCGGTTTCTTCGTCCATGGCTGTGCTGCGCGGTGTCCTTGCGCAAGGCCCCTACATTTCAATCGTGTCGCGCCATCAGATCAAAATTGACGAAAAACTTGGAGTTATTTGCAAGCTGGACGTCCCGCTGCACGGCGACCTTCGCGCAATCGGGCTGACTTATCGCAACGACTGGAAACCCACGCAAACGCAAAGCCTGTTCATTGATTATTTGCGTCAATTCAGCTCAGTAAGCACGCAAAACTAAGCTTGTCAGATGATGCGTTATAGCTTTTTTCAATATTGATAAGCCCAATCGAATTGGCGCAAGATAAAGAGGACGTGCTACCTCATAGCTCAAACAACCAACAAGGAGGAATAACACATGGCCCTGAAAAAGGACTACGAGGATATTCCCGGTACGTTTATTTTCGATGCCGACAAAGGACGCCTAGGCTATCAGCTTAACCAATTTTGCATCTCTCTGAGACTGCAAAAGAACCGCGATACCTTTGGCGAGAATGAAGAAGCTTATCTCGACAATTACAAGATGACTGATGAGCAACGCCAAGCCGTGCTTGATCGCGATTGGAACCGTCTGCTCGAGTTGGGTGGCAATATCTATTACACAAGCAAGTTGGCCGCGAATGACGGGATCAATTTTCAGCAACTCGCAGGTTTGATGACAGGCATGGGCAACGAAGCGTACCGCGCCATGATGGTCGCAGGTGGCCGTTCGCCAGAGGGAAATCGCTATCAAAGCGAATGGGACGAAAAAGAGGGAGACGCATAATGGCGCGAATTACAGCAGGTGTAGGGTGCTCGCACGTCCCGGCGATTGGCGTGGCAATGGATCAAGGCATCACAGAGCAACCCTATTGGGAACCGGTCTTTGAAGGCTTCGAGAGGTCCCGCGAGTGGATGAAAGAGCAAAAAGCGGACGTTGTCTTTTTGGTTTATAACGATCACTGCACCGTCTTTGATGCGTCGTGCATCCCGACTTTTGCGCTTGGGTGCGCGCCCGATTTCGCACCTGCGGATGAAGGTTGGGGCCCTCGCCCTGTACCGGTGGTGAAGAACCATCAGGAGTTGGCGAGCCATATTGCACAGTCGTTGGTTCTAGATGAATTCGACATTACAGTGATGAACGAAATGGAGGTCGATCATGGTTTGACCGTCCCAATGTCAGTCATGTTCGGCGACAAAACGGTTGATGACGAATGGCCCTGCCTTGTTATCCCGCTTTGCGTCAATGTGGTTCAATACCCGCCGCCCACGGGCAATCGTTGCTACAACCTTGGCAAAGCCATCCGCCGCGCGGTGGAGAGCTTTGATGAAGATCTCAACGTTGTAATTTTCGGCACAGGCGGCATGAGCCATCAGTTGCAATACAAGCGCGCTGGTCTGATCAACAAGGAATGGGACACGCAGTTCTTGGATCGTTTGACCTCTGATCCTGTGGCTTTGTCCAAGACACCGCACGTGGAATACCTGCGCGAAGCAGGGTCGGAAGGTGTCGAAATGGTCATGTGGCACGTGATGCGTGGCGCGCTCGATGATGAAGTCGAAGAAGTGCATCGCCACTACCATGTGCCTGCCTCGAACACGGCCGTCGGGCACATCATTCTGGAAAACGTTAAAGACCAAGGAAAAGCGAAATGAGGATTTGTGTAGCAGGCGCATATGGCGCCTTCGGAACCAAACACCTAGAGGCTTTAGACGCCATCGATGACGTCATCGTCACCGCAGTGATGGGACCAACCCAGTCGAAAGTTGACGCCGTTGCCAAAGATCGCGGCATCGGTTTCGCATCGACCTCGCTTGAAGCATGTATCGCGCGCGACGACGTCGACGCGATCATCTTGGCGACACCAACACAAATGCACGCGGATCAGGCGATTGCGTGCATGAAAGCGGGCAAACCTGTGCTCATCGAGATCCCGATGGCCGACAGTCTTGAGGACAGCCAGCGCATTTGTGACGTTCAGAAAGAGACGGGCGTTTTGGCTATGGCGGGCCAAGTGCGTCGATTTAACCCCTCCCATCAGTGGATCCGAAACAAGATCGACGCGGGTGAGTTGAAGGTGCAGCAGATGGATGTGCAAACCTATTTCTTCCGCCGCACCAATATGAACGCAAAGGGCGAGCCGCGCAGCTGGACGGATCACCTGCTTTGGCACCACGCTTGTCACACGGTTGATTTGTTCCAATACCAGACAGGCGAAGTACCCACGCAAGTCTACGGTCTTGAAGGCCCGCATCACCCAGAGCTCGGAATCGCAATGGACATGTCTATTGGGATGAAGACCGAGTCCGGAGCGCTCTGCACGCTTTCGCTGTCGTTTAACAACGATGGGCCGCTCGGGACATTCTTCCGTTATATTTGCGACAATGGCACCTATCTTGCGCGCTATGACGACCTTTATGATGGGCGCGAGAACCAGATTGATTTGAGCGATGTGGCCGTGTCTTCCAACGGGATCGAGTTGATTGATCGCGAATTTATCGCAGCGATCCGTGAGGGTCGTGAGCCGAATGGCTCTGTTCATGACACACTCAACGCGATGCGTACTTTGGATCGGATTGAAAAATCCTTCGGGTAAGAATCGCACAGTTAGGACCCCGCTGTTGTGATAGATAGCGCGGTCCTGATCGTCAGTCTTGGCAGTTTCATTGCTGCTTTCGTAAATGCCGCCTTTGCGACTGGCGGCGTTTACATTTTGCTGTTCTCATCGATGACGGTCCTGCCCGTAACAGCCGCAATTGCGTTGCAATCCACCTTTGCGGCAGCATCGTTGATTGGGCGGATTTACTTTTTTTGGCAGCATATCGACTGGCGGTTGATGCGCATGTTCGCGCTTGGTGGTGTTTTGGGCGTTACGTTAGGTGCACGCACGTTCGTCGCCTTGCCCGAAGCGGTCATTCTGACCCTTTTGGGCCTGTTCATGCTGCTGTTGATATGGCTACCAAAGCTTCCTGACCTTAACCGCATGAAGCACCCGTTTGTCTTCATTGGCATCCTTCACAGCTATATCGGCACGGTTTTCGGCGTCGGCGGAGTGCTACAACCGCTGATGCTGCGCACAAAGCTGACCAAGTTAGAGCTAACGGGAACGCTCGCCGCCTGCATGCTCGCACTCGATGTGATGAAGGTCATCGGTTATGGCAGTATCGGTTTCAACTATTTCGACTACATCCCACATATCGTCGGCGCAACGTTGGCGGGTTTCGCGGGAACTTGGGCAGGCAAACGCACATCGCACCGCGTATCCGAAAAGCTGTTCCGCACAGTCTTTCGTATCCTTGTCACATTGGTCGCGCTGCAAATGATCTATCGCGGATTAACCACCTAGCAATACCGCTCGGGCCCGACCCATTGCGCTGCTGAATAGCGATCCCCATGCGCCCATCCAAGCGGGAGAACCGCTTCGATCCGCACGATATCCTCGGCGCTTAGATCCAACGCGCCGCCTTTGGCGACTTCCTCAAGATGAGTGATATGACGCGTGCCGGGGATCGCGATGACCTCATCCCCTTGATGCAAGACCCACGCAATTGCGAGTGTTGCCGCCGCCACGCCCATATCAGCCGCCAGCGCGCAGAACTTAGCGTTGTAGGCGAGATTTGAAGAGATATTCGGCTCCATAAATCGCGGGTTGTTTGTGAGGAACGGTAGCTTCTGCGCGCGCTCTAAACTATGAGGACGATCCGTCAACAAAGCACGCCCAACAGGGGAAAACGCTACCAAAGAGGCCCCGATCTCTGCGCACGCTTGCTTTAACCCCAACTCAGGCGCGCGGGTGGACAGGGAATATTCCGATTGAACCGCAGCAATAGGATGGACAGCGTGGGCCCGTCGCAAAGAGGACGGCGCAATCTCGGAATACCCGATCGCTTTGATTTTACCGGCCTTCACGAAGCCCGCCATGGTCTCTGTAACTGCTTCAATCTCATGACGCGTATCGCGGCGGTGCACATAATAAAGGTCAATCGCCTCCACCCCGAGGCGCTTGAGGCTCGCGTCAAGCTGCTCTGCCAAATGCTCAGGCGCGTTGTTGAAACGATGCTCAGGGTCGCGCGTGATCCCGACTTTCGTCGCAATGGTAAAAGGCGATGCCCCTCCCCGCGCGCGCAACCAATCACCAATGACAGTTTCAGAACGCCCCATGCCATAGGCGTTGGAGGTATCCAAATGGGTGATTCCCATCTCAAGACAAGCATCCAGAACCCTCGGCGCATTCGCATCATCGGCAGGACCATAGAAATCCGTAAACGACATCGCGCCATAGCCAACTGCGCTTACAATCGGGCCATCTTGTCCAAGTTTACGTTGCTTCATGTCTAAGCCTTTAAGGATAATTGCAATGTTCCGAACAGTATTTGCACAGAGCCATGCTTGGCAACCAATTGGCCCGCACCATGACAAAATGAAATTTCTGCGCTATACCGCTGCTACCCCAAAACCCGAATTTTTTCATGGGTTATGACGCGGAAATTGTCTGA
>NZ_MLCB01000221.1 GCF_001890925.1 Planktotalea frisia | reverse complement strand
CGATGGTTGAGCAAACTCTACATTAAACTGAGGGAAGTTTCGGGGGGCAGGTCAGGTTCTACAACTCTGAGCGGCCCCACACGGCTCTCGACAAACGATCCCCTGATGACGCATTCTTCGACACAGCACGAACCCAGAAGGCGGCATGAAACCAACCCGATTACATCTTAGCTGAGCCACAAACCTGTCCGAATTAGTAGGACCACTTCAGTTCAAACCATTTGCGACCATGTCCTTAATGTTTGTATTTATCTTTTTTGAAGGATCACCAAGGTGGTTGCAGAGGTTTTCTAGAGCTAACCTCAAAAGTGCGGCTGCGCCGCGCGGCGATTGTTGAGCAATAAGTGCTGCTTCTTCATAGTCTAGTTTAACTCCGTCAGGCATGTCATCGGTTGGCGATGGAGCGGCAGTAACTAAAGGGTAATTACATTTTCCAAGAAGCCAAAAGCTAAGCTTGTCGCATCGAACGCATTGAGCGACGTGAGCGCCAAGCAATTCATCGGAATATGTTTGATCAGTGCTTCCTATCTCAAAAGCTGTATGTGTTGATGCTTTCTCAAAGCTAATATGTACGAGATTTCTGCCGACTAAAAGAAAAGCCGCGCTTCGCAATGTGCAGAGCGCGGCTTTTGAATGTCTTGTTTGGAGGGAGAGCTTAACCCTTCACAGCACCTGCGGTCAGGCCAGAAACGATCTGGCGTTGGAAGACCAAGATCATCACGAACAAGGGCGCAGTCACGGACACAACCGCAGAAACCGCGAACATCACGTTGCCTTTGGTTTGGGTCGTGCCAAGGAAGCTGCCGATCTTGGGGATCATTGTTTGATTTTCTTGGTTCAGCAGCAAGGTCGTGACCGCGAAGTCGTTATAGGCCAGCAGGAATGAGAACAGGCCAGTGGTGATCACGCCGGGCCACATGACTGGAACGATCACATGGCGAAACGCTTGGAAGCGGTTGCAACCATCGACCATAGCGCTTTCATCCAGATCCTGCGGGATGTTCTTGAAGAACGAATGCAGCATCCAGAGCGTAAAGGGCTGATTGATCGCAATAAGAACGACAATTGCGGTGGGCAGGTGGCCCCACATGTTGAACTCGAAGAACACAGGCAAGTAGCCGGAGACGAGCGTGATTTGCGGCAGTGCGCGAAAGACCAGTGCAATGATCAGAAACCAGAATGCGTATTTGTAGGGCGAGCGTGACAGCGCGTAGCCGCCAAGCGTGCCGAGTGTCAGCGAGATCGTCACAACGAACAAGCATACCAGTGCAGAGTTCCACGCCGCGCGCCAGAATTCTTCCTCAACCCATGCGCCGTAATACCCATTGCCTGTAAACTGACCACCGGTTTCGACTTGGGTCAATTCACCTGTTAGGGCTGCGGCCCAGTTGGCTTTGGAAAAGAAGTCGCCCTCAACTTTGAAAGAGCCCCAAAGTGTCCATAAGAACGGGAAGGCGGCGAGAACAACCCAAACGCCCAACACGACAGTGATGAAAATCGTCAAAGGAACGGGTTTTTGATGCGCTTTGCTTGCCATGTCTTATTTCCGTCCAAAGTCGCGCCATGTGCGGATCAGCACAGGCGTCAGGAGTATGGTAATGCCGATTACGGTCAGCACAGATGTCGCCGCCGCAGAGGACAGCTGACGGGTTTCGCCGCCAAGGTCATTGAAGATCGCCCAACTTAGCGAGGTCGCATGCGCAGAAGCAGAGAAACTGATAATCGGCTCGAACACGCGGAAATTATCCATCAACTGCATCAACGCGATGAAGGTGGTGAGCGGCAGCAAATGCGGCACAACAACATAGCGAATGCGTTGCGCACGAGTCGCGCCGTCGATCATCGCAGCCTCAAGCGTTTCGGTGTTCACGGTTTGAAGACCCGCGTAGTAGACAATGAAAGCAAACGGGGCAGAGTGCCAGACGCCGTAAACCATCAACATGATCCACATCAACGGGGTCGATGCTTTGATGGACAGGTTCGGATCACCTGAAATATCTTGCAGCAAAGAGCCAACGATACCGCGCGCATCCACCATCCAGAACAGGATCAGAGCGCCCACAAGCGGTGTGATCATCATCGGCAAGAGCGAGACGAAAATGAGTTGGCCGCGAATGACTTTGGTGGCGCTGTTGACCGCAACGGCGATCAAGAAACCAAAGATGATGACCAAGGGTGTTACGACAAAGGTGAATGTCAGCGTAAAGGCCATGGCCTTGTAGAACGGCAGGTTCAACATGCTTGCACCAAACGCGCGCCAGCTTTGGGACGCATCCCACGCTTGGCCGACTTCGTTCACAGCCAGATGTCCGCGATCAAGATAAGTGGTGAGACCTGCAAATTGGCCCAAAGGTTTGGCCGCGCGCAGCGCTTCGGTGGCTTCTTGGTCAATTGTCGTGGATTGGCGGCACCCGAATGGGCCGCAGCTTTCAACTTCGACAATCACTTGCTCATGGGAGACGTGCAGGGATTGTATGACAATCGACACCATGGGCAGGAAAATAAAGAGCAGCATGGCAAGGGCGGAGGGCAGGACAAACCAGAAGAATGTTTTATGCTTCATCGCTGGAGAACCTTTATGGGGCCGCTTTGGCTGCTTAAATGTTAGGAGAGAGGGTAGAGGGGCAGGTGTGCCGCCCCCCTACAAAGTGTCAGGTTCGCTCAGTGTTTACTGAAGGAAGCCTTTTTCTTTCGCCGCTGCCGTGTAGGCCGCTTCGATGTCCATCAACGCTTGCTCTGCGCTTTCTTTGCCTTGCAGGAAGTCAGCGATGTTGTCGCCAAGTGCTGTGTGCAAAAGACCCATGAATGGGAGCATTGGATAAGGCTCTGCCTGCATGCTGATCGCCGCGAAGACGCCGTCATTGACAGGTGCCGGCGTGTAGCCGTCGATCATCCAAACCGCCTGAGACATTGTCTCGTCGTTCAGAATGCTTGGGCTGATGCCATTTTTCATCGCAAGGAACGTGGCTTCCGCGTCTGCGTCAGAAATGTTCTTGGCGATAGACCAACCGTCCCACCAGAGCGTTGTCGCGGGCATAGAGCCGCCAGCGACAGTCAAAGGTGCGCCGACTTTGATGTTTTCATAGACCATGGCTTCTGCGCCTTCGTCATCCATCAAAGAACCCGCGCGCGAGCCCCACATGTTCAACATCATCACGTTGCCCGCTTCCACTTCCGCGTTTGTCGCGTTGGAATCGTGCGTGAGGTAGTCAGGGTTCATATACGCTGTCAGCGACTTCATCATCTCAAGCGTCGCAGCACCTTGTGCGTTGTTGACAGACACTTCGGCAGAGCCCGGCTTGAAGAACTCGCCGCCGTGGCCGATGTACATGTTCACGAACTCTTGCGCGAGGTTCCAGCCAGCTTTGTAGGCACCACCGATCGGGTTCTCTGCTACGCCCATGGAGCGCATTTTCTCAGCCGCTGCGAGCATGTCTTCGTATGTCGCGGGAACGTCCATGCCGATTTTCTCAAGAGCGTCCGCACGGTATGTAAGCGTCTGTGCGTTCGCCATAAAGGCCACCGCGTAGATTTTGCCGTCGATTGTAATCAACTGGTTCTTTGGGATGTCAGCGCCGTGTGCCGCGACAAGTTCGTCAAGTGGGCGCACAACGTCTTCGTTGATCAATGCAACGACGGAAGAGTTGGCGATGATCGCTGTTGTGTACTCGGCAGGGTCGCCGGACATGCCAGCGACGTTGATCTGCTGGTGATCCGCGGTGAGGTTGGATTTTACATCCAAACCTTCGCAAGCTGCAGCGCCTGCTGCAACTGTCTGGATCGCTGGGAATTCGTTGCCGACGATGCTGACGCGGCCTGCGTCAACGCCGCAAGATGCCATTGCGGTTGTGCCGCTCAGAACGGCGAATGCCGTCGTTGCAGCGAAATTTTTCCAAGAATACATGGTTCAAGAACCTCCGTGTGTGTTGTGTGGCCTGCTTTTCGAGCCGCTTGTTCTTATCTTATGACGCTTAGCTGTCGAATCGCCAACCAGATGCATACGATTGCAAAATTATGTCATGATTCGAGAAGCACGCAAGGAATAATTGAGGAAATATCGCACGAAAGGTAAGCAAACAAAGGCTTGCACGATCAATCGATTCGCGCTTAAGGTTTGTGCATTCGTATGCAAAAAGGGAAGTCCCAATGGCCGAAATTCAGCTGCGCAACCTTTCGAAACGCTGGGGCGATTTTGTAGGGGTTCACGATTTTGACCTGACGATAGCCGATCAGGAATTCCTTGTTCTTCTTGGACCTTCGGGGTGCGGCAAAACCACGACGATGCGGATGATCGCAGGTCTTGAGGATGCCTCAGGCGGCGATATTTTGGTCGACGGGGTGCGTGTGAACGACTTTGATCCCAAAGACCGCGACGTGGCGATGGTGTTCCAAAGTTACGCGCTTTACCCCAACATGGACGTATACGAAAACATCCGCTTTCCTTTAAAGGTTCGCAAATCCGATCCGGCCGAGCATGACGAACGTGTGCGACGCGCTGCCGAGATGGTCGAACTCACAGAATTCTTGCACCGCCGTCCCGCTGAATTGTCTGGTGGTCAGCGCCAGCGTGTCGCTTTGGCCCGTGCGATTGTGCGCCGCCCGAACGTATTCTTGATGGATGAGCCGCTCTCGAATTTGGACGCCAAACTGCGGGTGTCTACCCGCGCGCAGATCAAGAACCTCTCGCACGAGCTGAAGGTAACGACAGTCTACGTGACCCACGACCAGATCGAGGCGATGACCCTCGCGGACCGTGTTGTGGTGATGTTCAAAGGTGTCGTTCAACAGGTGGCAACACCCACGGAAATTTATGACCGCCCTGCGAATACCTTCGTGGCCAGCTTTATCGGAAATCCAGCGATGAACTTGCTGGAAGGGCAGCTCAAAGACGGCGTGTTCACGACGACCGACGTCTCTATCCCGGGGATCAAAGGGCCAAACGGGCCGATTACCTTGGGTTTCCGCGCAGAGGATGCGAGCCTAGCTGAAACAGGCCAGATCACTGCGCCGATCTATTCGCTGGAATTGCTGGGTGACGCCACGATGATCACCGTGCGCATCAATGGTGCGCTGGTGTCGATTAAAGCGGACAAGAGTTTCCGTGCAGAGATTGGCGACATGATCACAGGCGCAATGCCTGCCGACATTTGCCATTTGTTTGACGCTGAATCAGGCGAGCGTCTTGACTAAAGACAGCCGCCTTTGACGATTTTGACAGGATAGACCCAATGACGATCACAGTTTTGAAAGCCGGAAAGCCCGAAGCCGAGCGCGCAGAAGATGACGCAAAAGTGCGTGGCGTCGTGGAAGATACGCTCAAGGATATCGAAACGCGCGGCGATGCGGCTGTGCGCGATCTAAGCGCGAAATTCGACAAATACGAGCCGGAGAGCTTTCGTCTAAGCACTTCGGAAATTGAAGCCGCGATGAGCAAAGTCTCTGCGCGCGATATGGAAGATATCAAATTTGCGCAGGTGCAAATCCGCCGTTTCGCCGAAGCGCAGCGCGCGTCCATGACGGATATCGAGGTGGAAACGATGCCTGGTGTTGTGCTGGGCCATAAGAATATTCCTGTGCAATCAGTGGGTTGTTACGTGCCGGGCGGCAAGTTTCCGATGGTTGCCTCCGCGCACATGTCGGTGCTGACGGCCAATGTGGCAGGCGTGCCGCGCATCATCGCATCCGCCCCGCCGATGAATGGCGCGCCGCATCCTGCAATCGTTGCGGCGATGCAAATGGGGGGTGCGCACGAGATTTACGTAATGGGCGGTATGCAAGCGGTCGGCGCGATGGCGATTGGCACACAAACGATTAAGCCTGTCGATATGCTTGTTGGTCCGGGCAACGCCTTTGTAGCGGAAGCGAAGCGTCAGTTGTTCGGGCGTGTCGGCATTGATCTGTTCGCGGGTCCGACTGAAACGATGGTGATCGCGGACGACACAGTGGATGCTGAAATGTGCGCGACGGATTTGTTGGGGCAGGCGGAGCATGGCTACAACTCGCCCGCAGTTTTGCTGACGAATTCGCGCAAACTGGCGGAAGAAACGCTGGTCGAGATTGAGCGCATCTTGGAAATTCTCCCGACCAAGGAAACCGCGCGCACGAGTTGGGAAGACTACGGCGAAGTGATTCTTTGCGACACCTATGATGAGATGCTGACAGTCGCGAATGGTATCGCCTCAGAGCATGTTCAGGTGATGACGGACCGCGATGATTGGTTCTTGGAGAACATGCATTCTTACGGTGCTTTGTTCCTTGGACCGCGCACGAACGTGGCCAATGGCGACAAGGTGATCGGAACGAACCACACGCTACCAACGAAGAAAGCAGGGCGCTATACAGGTGGCCTTTGGGTTGGTAAGTTCCTGAAAACGCATAGCTATCAGCGCGTAACAACAGATGAAGCTGCGGCAGAAATTGGGGCCTATGGGTCGCGCCTTTGTATGCTTGAGGGCTTTGTCGGTCATGCAGAGCAATGTAATCTGCGTGTGCGTCGCTATGGCGGCAAGAACGTGCCTTATGGGACGGCGGCAGAATGACACCTGATGCGCTCAAATCGCTGATCAAGCCGTTTCAAACGGCGATGTTTGATGTTGAAGAAGCATCCGCGCGCGCGGTCTTGAACAATCTGTTCGCGCCGGATGCAACGCTGCATATGTGCTACCCGTTTGGCGATCTGAGCGGACCTGATGCGCTTTGGGAGACCTGCATCGGACCGCTGCACGCGGCCATGCCCGACCTTGAGCGTCGCGATATGATTGTGCTTGCGGGTACCACGCCTGAAGGGCGCGACTGGATTGGATGCATGGGCAATTACATGGGCACGTTTGTCGCGCCTTTCATGGAAATCCCGCCGACAGGGCATCTGGCGCATATGCGCTATCACGAGTTTTATCAGGTTGAGAATGGCAAGATTATCCAGATGCAAGCGATTTGGGATATGCCCGAATTGATGATGCAAGCGGGGGCTTGGCCCATGGCACCGCAGCTGGGCAAATTTCTGTGTACTCCAGCCCCGATGAGCGGGGATGGCCTGAGCGTCACAGGCGATGGGCAAGCCACGATGGATCATGTGATCGCCATGCTTACCGCGCTTTGCAAATATCCCAGCGATCCTGATCCTGCGGTAATGGAGCTGGAAAAATTCTGGCATCCGCGTTTCAACTGGTACGGCCCTGCGGGTATCGGCACAGGGCGCGGCATTTCAGGGTTTCGCAATTGGCACCAAATTCCGTTCCTGCGCGGCATGCCGGATCGCAAACTGGATGCGATGGGTGATCTGATGTCGGAGTGGTTTGGACAGGGCGAATATGTCTGTGAAACAGGCTGGCCAAATATGCGTCTGACGATCTCGGATGACGGTTGGATGGGCATCGCGCCTGCGGGCAAAGAGGTGTTTTTACGCAGTCTCGATTTCTGGCGCATGGAAAACGGTTTGATCCGCGAGAATTGGGTACTGGTTGATCTGCTTGATCTCTATGCGCAAGTTGGTGTCGATGTTTTTGCGCGCCTTCGAGAGTTCAATAAAGTGCGCAACTTGGGCGCTTTGTCTATCCCGAGCGGCATGACCCGATGATGACTGCCAAGGCGACATCGCTTGACGTTGCGCGCCTTGCTGGGGTGAGCCAATCTGCGGTGAGCCGTGTGTTTTCTGGCGCATCAGCCTCCAAATCAACGGCTCTGAAAGTGCGCAAAGCGGCGGATGAACTCGGCTATCGTCCCAACTCGCTCGCGCGGGCGATGATAACGGGGAAAAGCCGGATTATTGGCCTCGTTGTGGCGTATCTCGACAATCAATTCTACCCAGTTGCGCTTGAACGGCTTTCGAATGCGTTGAAAGAACAAGGTTATCATATCCTCGTCTTCATGGCGGAAAACGCGCAGGACAGTATCAGTAACGTTGTTCAAGAACTTATTGATTATCAAGTGGATGGTATCATCACAGCCTCGGTTGCGATGTCGTCTGATCTAACTCAACGCTGTGCTGTGGCTGGTATTCCTGTGGTCATGTTCAACCGTGGTCAAGACGGATCCGGGCATTCTTCGATCACTTCGGCCAATGTGGAAGGGGGACGCCGCGTTGCTGATTTTCTAGCGCGCGCGGGTCACAAACGCATTGCACATATCGCGGGCTGGGAAGGCTCTTCTACTGGTCGGGATCGTCGGCGCGGGTTTATCGAAGGGCTGATGGATCATAATTTTGAACCTTTGGACGTTTTGGACGGCATGTTTGATCGCGATGTGGCGAGCCAAGCAGCACGCACCTTGATGGCGCGCGCAGATGCGCCTGACGCGATTTTTGTCGGCAATGATCATATGGCTTTTGCGGTAATGGACACACTACGGCACGAGTTGGGATGCAAAATACCTCAGGACGTTTCGGTCATCGGATACGATGATGTGCCGCTCGCTCAATGGGCTGCCTATGATCTAACCACCTTGCGCCAGCCTGTGCGGCGCATGGTAGAGGCGACTGTCGAAACGCTGATCGGCAAGATTGAAGACCCAGAGAGACCTGCCCAAAAGATTGAAATCGACGGACCGCTTATTGCACGCGGCTCTGCGCGAAAACCCGAAGGGTGGACGCAGTGAAGGGGTTTGATGAGCGCTGGAAAGATTTTCCAGATTATATTTTGGGCGTCACCAAAGAAATATGGGAAGACCGCAACATCGCTGCGCTGAAACAGTATTATGCGGACGGCATTTACGTGCGCTCCCCTGCGTCTTTCGTCAAAGGCAATCGCGATGTGATTGGCGCAACCATGGCGACGTTGAATGAGTTTCCCGATCGCCGCTTGCTGGGTGAAGACGTAATTTGGTGCGGCACGCCAGAGACGGGGATGCTCTCTTCTCATCGGCTTCTGTCTACAGCGACACATCTTGGCGAAGGCGTTTACGGTGAAGCGACAGGTAAGCAGGTGCGCTACCGCATCCTTGCGGATTGCCATGCGATCAACAACCAGATTAACGATGAATGGCTGGTGCGCGATCAAGGCGCGATTGTGCGTCAGATGGGGTGGGACGCAAAGCAATATGCTGTTGATCTGATCGAACGCGAGGGCGGGCCAGAGGCGTGTGTCCAACCGTTTCATCCTGATCTGGATGAACAGGGGCCTTATCGTGGTCGCGGCAATGATAGTGTCTGGGGCAACGCATTCGCCCATATCCTAAGCGAGATTATGGACGCGAACCTCGCGATTATCCCGCAGCACTATGATCGCGCGGTGACTGGCTATTTTCCTGGTGGACAAGAACTTAGTTCGACCGATGGCGTTGATAGCTTTTGGATGGGCCTACGCGCGGCGTTTCCGTCTGCGACGTTCCAGATTGAACACTTGATGGGCCGTGAAGACCCTCTCATGCCTGCGCGTGCAGCACTGCGCTGGAGCTTGACGGGCAAGCATGATGGTTCGGGCGTCCAACGGGTGCAGAGGTGCACGTCATGGGGATTTCACACGCGGAGTTCGGCCCTTGGGGGCTGCGTCGCGAGTACACGCTTTTTGATGAAACAGCGATCTGGAAGCAGATTGCTCTGAAGACTGGTTAAAGGACGATCGCCATGAAGGGCTTTTCTAACCGCTGGAAAGATTTCCCAGACTATATTCTTGGAATCACGCATGAAATCTGGGAAGAGCGTCAGTTGCGCACGCTTGACCACTACTATGCTGAGAACATTCCAATGCGTTTTCCGTCAGGTTTGGCGCAGGGAAATGCAGGTGTCATAGATGGCACCATGGCGACTTTGGCAGAGTTTCCAGACCGCCAACTCAAGGGCGAAGACGTGATTTGGTCTGGCGATGAAGAGGTCGGGTATCTTTCGTCCCACCGTATTCTGACCACGGGCACACATCTTGGAAATGGCGCGTTCGGCGAAGCGACAGGCCAGAAATTTATCATCCGTGCGATTGCCGATTGTGCTGCAAAGGAAGACACAATTTATGATGAATGGCTTATCCGCGATGTTGCAGGTTTGGCCGAACAACTTGGCTGGGATCCGCAGGAATACGCCGCCGAAATGATCCGCCGCGAGGGCGGGCCTGAGAATTGCGTGCGTCCTTTCACGCCAGATCAAGACGTAGATGGCGGCTATCATGGGCGCGGCAACGACAACATTTGGGGCGAGCGTTACGCAGGCATTCTCACGGACATCATGGACAAGCGCATGGAAACAATCCGCACGCGTTATGACCGCGCGTGTTCGCTGGGCTATCCGCGCGTGATGTTTGATCATGGCTGGGACGCTGCTGAACTGTTCTGGCTTGGCCTGCGGTCTTCTTTTCCCACGGCAAAGTTCGAAATTCACCACCAAATTGGCCGTGAAGATCCGATGATGCCGCCCCGTTCCGCGATCCGCTGGTCGCTGACAGGCACGCACTCCGGCTTTGGCACATTTGGCACGCCGACTGGTGCTGATGTTCATATCATGGGAATGAGCCATGCAGAATTCGGCCCGTTTGGTCACCCCGACGGCACGATCCGACGCGAGTTCGCTTTGATCGACGAAGTTGCTGTTTGGAAACAGATTTTAATGCATACAGGAGACATCTGATGACCCCTCAAGAGATGGAAAAGCGCATTGTGCGTTACGGCGATCTGATGCCCTGTAAGACAGCGTTCATCGACGCGCACACACCCGGCTCGGATCAGAAAGAAAACTTTACGATCATCGGTGGCGGTGTATCAGAAAGCCCTGATCAGCACGTGCATATCGGCATTCCGCATGGCTTCAACATTGGCGCAGCAGGCCAACCGCCCAAGTGTCGCAACTCGTTGCATTCTCACCGCACGGCTGAGGTGTTTTTCGTTCTCAAAGGGCGCTGGCGTTTCTTTTGGGGCCGTTGGGGCGATGCGGGTGAAGTGCTGCTGGAAGAGGGCGATGTCATCAACATCCCAACGGGTATTTTCCGTGGATTCGAGAATGTCGGGACCGATTATGGAATGATCATGGCTGTTCTTGGCGGCGATGATGCGGGCGGCGGTGTGATTTGGGCACCGCAAGTGATTGAAGATGCAAAAGATCACGGTTTGGTTCTGGGCGACAATGGTTCACTCTATGACACCAAAAAGGGTGCCGTTTTACCTTTGGGTGTGAAGCCGATGCCGGTGCTCACGGACGAAGAGTTGAAAACCTATCCAGAGCCGACATCGGCCGAAGTCACACCGCATTATGTGGCGCGCTATTGGGACCTTATGTCTTTGGCGGATCGCACGCCAGCCAAGGTGATTGGCGAGAATGGCAAGCTGAAAGACAAGCCCGGTTTCGAGGTGGATTTCATTGCGCGTGGGTCTGCGTCAGAAGAGATGCACAGCCATGACAAACCTTCTGTGCTGATGCCTATGCGCGGCCATTGGCGCGTCGAGTGGGACGGCGGTTCAGCCATCCTTGCCCCCGGCGATACGATGAGCATGCCTGAAAATATCAAACACCGCGCAATGCCATCCATGACGGGCGAAGCGTCTCTCTATCATGTAGTTGCGACGGGTGATTCTGCTGGCCCGACTTGGACTGCGTGAACAGATAATAAGGACTAACAAAATGAGTAAGATTCTAACGACACATGTTGGCTCGCTCCCACGCGCGCAAGAGGTGGTCGATTTCATCTTCGCGCGCGAGCATGGCGAGGACTACGACACGGCCGCTTTTGACGCCTGCATGACCAAAGCTGTCTCTGAAACCGTGCGCAAACAGGTCGAAGCTGGCATTGATATAGTCGCGGACGGCGAGACCTCAAAAATCAGCTACGCGACTTATGTGAAGGATCGCTACACAGGCTTTTCTGGCGACAGTGATCGCAACGCACCGGGTGATCTAAAGCTCTTTCCTAAGTTCCTTGAGCGGCTCGCAGATGATGGCGGCACGCCGCAATACGCACGGCCCAAATGCGTGGACGAGGTCAAATCCAAAGGCCAAGGCGAGTTGGAGAAAGACATCGCCAACCTCAAAGCAGGCATGGCGGAGCACGGCGCAGAGCATGGCTTTATGAACGCCGCATCCCCCGGTGTTATCTCTCTGTTTTTGCAGAACGATTTCTACAAGAACCGCGAAGCGTACTTGGCCGCTTTGGCTGATGTTATGAAGACGGAGTACGAAACGATTGTGGCTGCTGGCCTTGATTTGCAACTCGATTGCCCTGATCTCGCGCTGAGCCGTCACATGCTGTTCATGGACCTGTCAGACGAAGAATTCCTGAAGATCGCACAGAGCCACGTAGAGGCGTTGAACCATGCTCTTAGCGATATTCCGGCGGAAAAAGTGCGCCTACACATCTGCTGGGGCAACTATGAAGGTCCGCATGTGTGCGATATCCCGATGGCAAAAATGTTTGACACGTTGATGTCTGTGAAGCCAAGCAAAGTGCTGTTTGAGACGTCGAATCCGCGTCATGGGCATGAGTGGGCAGTGTTCCGTGATCGCAAAGCGGATATTCCCGACAATAAGATCCTTGTTCCCGGTGTGGTCGATTCCACGACCAACTTTGTCGAGCATCCTGAACTGGTGGCGCAGCGCATTGAGCGTTTCAAAGATATCGTTGGCTCCGAGCGCGTAATCGCTGGATCAGATTGCGGTTTCGGCACATTCGCAGGCTTCGGCGCAGTTGATCCTGATATCGCTTACGCCAAGCTAAAGGCGCTCAGCGACGGAGCGGCGCTCACATGATTGACGCAGCCCTCCTGAAACTGTTGCGCAGCGTTGATACGCCAAGCGTGTGTAATGCCATAGAAGTCGCCCAAGGAAAGCGCGGCTTTAACGGCTTCTCGCGCGGCACGATGTTAGCGTCAGCCCCATCAGAAGTCATGGCAGGCTACGCTGTGACCGCGAAGATCAAAGCGCTTGCGCCGCCTGATGAAGCGCCGGACGTAATCCGGGCGCGCCGCATGGCCTATTACAAATCGATGGCGGAGGGGCCAAAACCCTCGATCGCTGTGGTCGAGGACGAAGATTTTCCCCACTGCATCGGTGCTTACTGGGGCGAGGTGAATACGACGGTTCACAAAGGTTTCGGCATGAACGGCGCGCTGACCAATGGTGTGATGCGTGACTTGGGCGATATGGCCCCGAGCTTTCCTGTTGTTGCAGGGTCTATCGGGCCGAGCCACGGGTTCGTGCATGTTACAGAGCTTGGCACGCCTGTTACGATCTTTGGCCTAACCGTCGCACAAGGTGATTTCGTGCATGCGGATCGTCATGGTGCCGTCGTTGTCCCAACGGATGTTTTGCCGAAACTTGGTGATGCTTTGGCGAAAATGTTCGAGACGGAAAAACTTGTTCTAGAGCCCGCGCGCCAAGAGGGTTTCGACTTTGAAGCGTTCGAAAAAGCGTGGAGTGCCTTCGAGAAAGCGCGCACCTAAAATCTTGAAAGCCTCGTAAATACGCGCGGCTTTCGCTCAGATGTTGCAATTTTGGTGTCTAATAGCCTCAATACAGCCGCATTGTTGCAGGAATTTGCGATCAACGTTTTCGGAGATCGCCATGGACTTCCTGCTTCAAATTTATCAATCCGTATACACCAGTTTCACTGATTTGAACTCGCGTTTGGCCTTTTTTTACTTGGCCCTCACGGTGCTGATCGTTGCATTTTTGTGGATCATGCGCGGGCGTCCAGGCAGTTTCGTGTCCTACCTTCTGCCCAAAGAGGTCTATCTGCACAAATCCAATCTCGTCGATATCAAAATCTTTCTGTTCAACAGCTTCCTCTCTGTCCTCGGCCTTTTTACCGTCGTGACGATGACGCCTTTGATACTTGAGATACTTAGTGTAACTCTCCACGAACGACCGAGGCTTAGCTGTTTGTAGCGGTTATCACTGATATTATAACGACCATCATACAGCTTTATTCTGCCTGATTTTACATCGAGGTTCAGAGTGCCGAGCATGATAGTGAAGTGGTCCGGCAAAACTGGACAGCGTGCTAAGATGTATCCAACCTTGAAGAC
>NZ_MLCB01000220.1 GCF_001890925.1 Planktotalea frisia | reverse complement strand
AGATCCCCAACCGTCTTCCTCTCCGCAATCGCACTCGCCGCAACCGTCATATTCTGGTTATGAGCCCTGAGCCTAGGTGTTCTACGATCACTTTCGGATCGGTTTCATATCGTGGGACGTCGATAATTTTGATGCGTTTCATAGTCAGTTTCCAAATCCAGCAGATAACGGCGGGAAGCGGCGGCACGCGAAAAGGTAGGTTATAAAAATCGCATGTCTCTGATGCCGCTCTCGAGTGGGAGGCAGATCAGGAAACTCGTATGAGTCGGATATGACGATACGTTAGCATGACCTCAACAAACACCGTTTTCCGTGATGTGGTCAAGGGTAGCGCAAGTCATCCAAGGCCAAAAAAACAAGCGCCGACCCTCTCGGATCGGCGCTTTTGGTATTCAATGATTTTAATCACTTAGAAGTCAGTGGAAGAAATAGACCTGAAAAGTGGAAGACAAAATGGCCAAAGTGGCTCTGAATTGCCTGTCGTTTCACGAGACCCTCCTAAAATTCAACTTAGCCGCATTTGCTATGGCCGCAACTGCCGCATGTCATGCAACCTTCAACCATGCGGAGGTCGTATTGACCGCAGCTTGGGCAAGACTTGCCACGGTTTTGCTGCATGCTCACGATTTCCGCTTGTGGATCGCTCTTTAGCCCCATGCCTTCCCCTTCGAGGAAGCCAATCTGTATCAAATGCTGCTCCAAAACGCCGCCAATCGCAGCCAGAATCGAGGGAATATATTTCCCACCGACCCAAGCACCGCCGCGCGGATCAAAGACCGCTTTCAGCTCTTCGACGACGAAACTCACATCGCCACCACGACGGAACACCGCCGACATCATCCGCGTCAGCGCAACGGTCCAGGCAAAGTGCTCCATGTTTTTGGAGTTGATGAAGACTTCAAACGGACGACGACGCCCGCCTTCGATCACATCATTTACAGTCAAATAAATCGCGTGCTCACTGTCAGGCCACTTCAATTTATATGTAGCACCCTCAAGGGCTTGGGGGCGATCCAAAGGTTCAGACATATAGACAACGTCACCATGTGGGCGCATCGGTTCTGCATCTGTATTGGCAATAACTTCAGGTGCTTTTTTATCTTCAGAAACGCTTAGAACAGAGCCGGTCACATCGTTCGGACGATAGGTCGTGCAACCCTTGCAACCCGAATCCCACGCTTCCATGTAGACCTCTTTGAAGTCATCAAACGCGATATCTTCGGGGCAGTTGATCGTCTTGGAAATACTTGAATCAACCCACTTTTGCGCTGCCGCTTGCATACGCACGTGATCAAGCGGTGCCAATGTTTGAGCATTCACAAAGTAGTCGGGCAATTCTTTTTCGCCAAACTTATCGCGCCACATTTGCACTGCGTAATCAACGACCTCTTCTTCCGTGCGCGACCCGTCTTTCTGCAAAACCTTGCGCGTGTAGGCGTAGGCAAACACAGGCTCGATACCAGAGGACACGTTACCAGCATACAGGCTGATCGTGCCTGTCGGCGCAATGGAGGTCAGCAAAGCGTTACGAATACCATGCTCGCGGATCGCTTCGCGCACGTCTTCATCCATGTCCATCATCGCGCCACTGGCCAAATAGGCCTCTGCGTCGAACAATGGAAACGGACCCTTTTCCTTGGCCAATTCGACCGACGCCAGATATGCGGCGCGCGCAATCGCGTGCAACCATTCGTCCGTCTGACGCGCTGCTTCCTCGGAACCATAGCGCTGACCAACCATCAAAAGTGCGTCGGCCAAGCCGGTCACACCCAAACCAATCCGACGTTTTGCTGCGGCTTCGCGCGCTTGCGCATCAAGCGGAAAGCGCGAGGCATCAACCACATTGTCCATCATGCGCACGGCCGTCGCGACAAGCTCGTTCAAAGCGGACAAATCCAAAGCGGCATCCGCCTCGAACGGGTTCGGCACAAGCCGCGCAAGGTTAATAGAGCCAAGCAAACACGCACCATAGGGCGGCAAAGGCTGCTCGCCACATGGGTTTGTTGCGGCGATTGTTTCACAATACCCAAGGTTGTTTGCTTTATTAATGCGATCGATGAAAATTACACCAGGTTCCGCGTAATCATACGTGCCTTGCATGATCTTGTTCCACAACTCTAGCGCGCGCACGGTGCGGAAAACTTCGCCGTCGAACTTCAACTCCCACTCCCCGTCTGCTTTCACCGCTTCCATGAATGGATCGGTGATCAACACGGAGACGTTAAACATGCGCAAGCGTGCCGCATCGGATTTCGCTGTTATGAAGTCCTCAATATCGGGGTGATCGCAGCGCATCGTCGCCATCATCGCACCGCGACGCGACCCTGCGGACATGATAGTGCGACACATCGCATCCCAGACATCCATAAACGAAAGCGGGCCGGACGCATCTGCCGCGACACCCTTAACATCCGCGCCTTTTGGGCGAATGGTCGAGAAATCATAACCAATGCCACCACCCTGCTGCATCGTTAGCGCGGCTTCTTTGAGCATTTCGAAAATGCCGCCCATTGAATCAGGGATTGTGCCCATCACAAAGCAATTGAACAACGTCACATTGCGCGCAGTGCCTGCACCTGCCGTAATCCGACCTGCTGGAAGGTATTTGAAATCTTCCAAAGCAGCATAAAACTGCTCTTCCCAATGCTCTGGATCGTCCTCAACTTTGGCGAGGTCTTTCGCGATACGACCCCAAGAATCCTCAACGGTTGCGTCTATCGGCGTACCATCCGCTTCTTTGAAACGATACTTCATATCCCAAATCTGTTCAGCGATAGGCGCGGCAAAACGGTTCATGTGGCGATTCCCTTGATGTGCAGACGTTTAAGATAGCCTACTAACGGTGCGATCAATAGGCGGCAACGAACTTTTAGACACATCATGCAAATACTACCCCTTGATGTTGCTCATAACTCACATACCATATGTGGTGTCGAAAATGGGAAAAATCTGTGAACAAGCACATTAACCTTATAAAACTGAGCGTTGGCACAGAATCGGTTGAAGGACTCGAGGAGTGGCAACAGATGCGCGCTGCGGCGACAGATGGATTAAACCGTCACATCACCCGCATGTGGCCCAAGCGTGAGCCTGAAATTTTGCAAGGTGGCTCGATTTATTGGGTGATCAAGGGGGTCATACAAGCACGCCAACCCATCTTGAGGCTCGATGAAGTGGTCGGTGAAGATGGCATTCGCCGCTGCGCCATTGTGATGAAACCGGGCCTTATTCGTACGCAACATGCGCTCAAACGCCCCTTCCAGGGCTGGCGTTATTTAAAGCAGGAAGATGCTCCTGCGGATCTCCCAAAAGGGCACACGCACGAAGAGCCAATTCCAGCAGAGCTAAGCGCTGCTTTGGCCGAGATCGGTGTCAGGTAAGCGCTAACTTCGCAATCAATGCCGCCAGATCAACGCGCTCTTTATCGCTTAGATCAGCGGTTTTCGAACGGAACAACGTCGCCTGTGACTTCAGGGCTGGCCCATCGTCTAGCAAACGCAAATGGTTTGCACGAAGGGTTTCACCCGTCGATGTAATATCCGCAACAGCCTCTGCCGTTTCGTTTTTCACAGTGCCCTCAGTGGCGCCTTGGCTATCAACCAATTGATAATCTGCCACACCATTTTGGCGCAGATAATCGCGGATCAAACGATGATACTTCGTGGCGATCCGCAATCTAAAGTTGTTTCGCGCGCGAAACTTTGCCGCAGCAGCATCCAAATCATCCAATGTGCGCACATCGACCCAAAAGTCGGGCACAGCGATGATCAGATCCGCATGGCCAAACCCAAGCAACGCAAGTTCGTCAACGCGCTGTTCCCAATTGCTCAGCTTCTCGCGGATCAAATCGGTGCCAGTCACGCCAAGATGAATGCGTCCCGCCGCCAATTCACGAGGAATTTCACCCGCGGACAAGAGCACCAGTTCGACACCTTCAACACCGCTCACGGCGCCCGCATATTCGCGATCAGACCCTGTCCGGCTCAGTTCAACACCACGCGCGCCGAACCACTCGAAGGTCTTTTCCATAAGGCGCCCTTTGGACGGCACACCAAGTTTAATGGTCATGCTCCGCCCTCCAGCTCAATGAGCAGATCAGGGCGAATGACACCGCCCACTGCCGGAATTTCAGCACCTTGTCCGAGCTGTTTGGTCAATGCATCATACCGCCCGCCCGTCGCAATGGGAGGTAGATCGGCATGCGTTTCAGCATAAAAACCAAAGACGAAGCCATCGTAGTATTCCATCAAAGACCGCCCGTAGCTCGTCTCAAACTCTAGCTTCGCCACGTCAACACCGCGCGTTTTGAGCGCAACCATCCGCGCGTTCAAACGCTCGACCGCTGACCCAATCGCAGGCAGATCAATCGCGAGCGCACGCAATTGCTCCAATGCGACTGGCAGCATCGCTCGCACGTTTAAGAGTGCGTCGAGTAATTCGATCTCGCGCTTGGAAATCGGCGCAACGTCCGCGTCCGCGCAAAGGTCATCCAAGCGCATTTGGACATCCAATTTGAGACGTAAACCAATCTCTGGCCCGGCATTCGCAAATGGATCATCCACACTCAATATATCTCTCGGCGCGGCGGGTTTTGAAAAACGCTCCAAAAGCGCACGGAATTTGCGAGGACGCCAGATATGGCGCAGCAGCGCTGCTTTACGCGCATCAGACGTTTCAAGCGCGGATACAGCCGCGACCAAAATCCCAATATCGCCCGTCGAAGCGCGCACAGGCGCTTCACCCAAAGCAGACGCAATCAGCGCGAAAACCTCTGCATCCGCAGAAATCGGCTCGGCGCGATCAAACACCTCATAGCCCACCTGCGTGTACTCATTTGGGCGGCTCTCATCATCTTCCTGACGACGAAAAACTGTGCCCGCATAAGTGTAGCGTGCGGGATCTGCGCCGCGCTCCATATGCATTTGCACCACAGGAACCGTAAAATCGGGGCGCAGCATCTGTTCGCCGCGAAGTGCATCAGATGTGATGTATGCACGCCCGCGAATGTCTTCGCCGTAAAGATCCAGCAACGTCCCAGCAGGCTGTAAAATCGCCGTTTCAACAGGCAAGGCACCCAACTGCTCAAACTGTGTGCGCAGAGTGTTTGCTTTGTCACTCACACGGTTCATCAGGCTTGGCTTTCCAGAATTTCACGTACTTTCGCAACCAAGTCGCCACGCGGCACTTCATACTGGCTTGGGCGATCTTTCCACTCTTCAAGCGTTGCGCTTTCGGCGATTTTCGCACCAAGGATCAAGTCTTTGATCTGGATAACGCCGTTCTCTTTTTCATCGCCACCTTCGATAATCGCGATAGGTGAGTTGCGCTTGTCCGCGTATTTCAATTGGTTGCCGAAGTTCTTTGGATTGCCCAGATAGACCTCTGCGCGGATACCCGCATTGCGCAGCTCGGACACCATCGTTTGATAGTCCGCCATACGGTTCTTATCCATCACGGTAACCACAACAGGTCCCACCGAATGGCTCTCCAAACGGCCCTTCATCTGAAGCGCAGCAAGCAAGCGGTCGACACCGATAGAAACGCCCGTCGCAGGAACTTCCTGACCTGTGAAACGCTTCACAAGATCATCATACCGACCACCACCCGCAACAGAACCAAAGTTGCGCGGACGCCCTTTTTCGTCTTGGATTTCAAAGGTGAGTTCAGCCTCGAAAACAGGCCCAGTGTAGTAGCCGAGGCCACGCACAACAGAAGGATCAATCTCGATCCGATCAGAGCCGTACCCCTGAGCTTCCAGCAGTTCTGCGATGGTAAGCAACTCACTTACGCCAGCTTCGCCAATCACAGAGCCTTTGACCAACTCGCTGAGGCGTGCGGCAGTTGCAGCGCCGCTTTCGCGTTTCGCAGACATGAAACCCATGACGATTTCGGCCTGCTCAGCGCTTAGGCCAGCGCCTTTGGTGTAATCGCCGCTTTCGTCCTTGCGACCCTCGCCCAAGAGCAAACGCACGCCATCCTCACCAAGACGGTCAAGCTTATCAATCGCGCGCAGAACAATCCCACGCTCGGCTTCTTTGTCGTCACCCGCGATGCCGCAAACTTCCATCACACCGTTCAAAACCTTGCGGTTGTTCACGCGCACAATGTAGTCACCTCGCTCGATACCAACGACTTCGAGCGTGTCAGACAACATCGCACAAATTTCAGCATCCGCAGCAACAGAACCTGCGCCAACAGTATCCGCGTCACACTGATAAAACTGACGATAGCGCCCCGGACCCGGCTTTTCATTGCGCCACACAGGGCCCATCGCGTAGCGGCGATAAGGCGTCGGCAAATCATTGCGGTTTTGCGCATACACACGCGCCAAAGGAGCCGTTAAATCGTAACGCAAAGCAAGCCAATCAGCGTCGTCATCTTCTTGCCATGCAAAGACACCCTCGTTCGGGCGATCCACATCGGGCAAGAATTTGCCCAGCGCTTCAACCGTTTCCACGGCGGAGCTTTCCAAAGCGTCAAAACCATAGCGATGATACACGCCCGCGATCTTTTGCAGCATCTCTGCGCGCTCGGTCACTTCCGCGCCAAAATAGTCGCGAAATCCTTTGGGCGCTTGCGCCTTGGGACGGGGGGCTTTTTTCACTTTGGCCATGGGGCTCTCTTTTCTATCCATGCGTGCTTGCCCTTTACCGTCCAAGGGCCTGCGGGGCAACAGGTGCACATCAATTGCGCATGCTCTAACGCCGTGATAGCGCGAGATTATGACAGATATAAGAATTCAGACCCTCGAAGAAAAAATCGCAGACTTGCTGAAAACGACAGACGAATTGTCTGACGTTGTTGCGCGGCAAGAGCGTGAGATCGCGATCTTAACCCACCGTGTGCAAATGTTGATGGCGCGCGAAGGCGAGCGCGAAAGCCAAGGTGGCGGCGGTATTGTACTCGGAGACGAGCGCCCCCCGCATTACTAGACGACCGCTTAGCCTTTTCGATCAGCCGCCAGAACCCAGCCATCATGGATCAAGATATTTGACCAAGACGCGTTGCTACCAATGCGATCATACATCGAAATAAAGACGGTGTTTTTCTCGAGTTTGGTAATCTTCTCACCGCACGGTTTGTTCTTTGACGCCCCACAAACAGAACGCTTGATGCCCTCATAGGCTTGGTCTGTCAGGCTGTAAGGCTGCACTTTGCTCGGCAAGCCATAGCGTAGTTGTTCGTGCATCGTGGGGCTGCCAAACAAGGCGAGTGCCGCGGTAAACGTGCGCGCACAGTTGTCATCGAACCCTGTCACATAGAAAGGGCGCGTGCCGCTGGACCCTGGTTTGCTGTCGATCAGCTTATATCCACGGCCTCGCGTCGGGAATTTCTCGATCTCTTTGCCAAGACGTCCGCCGGGTAAATCGCAAACGCGTGCGACCATCCCCGGGGGCAGCGACGTGCCGAAGGCAACAATCTGTGCATCCGGGCCTTTGTGTTTGCGCTTGCTCGTATTCGAGCGCGGCGTTTTTCGCGGAAGCGTTTTTGGCGCGATGGTAGGCGTCAAAGCAGCGGTACGCACTTTGATCTCATCATCGCTTTGCTCCTTCGCGCGGGCACCTGCTAACAAACCAAACAAGCCACGACGCGGTTGAGCGGTCGCTTCTGGTGCAGCTTGAGTAACCTGAACGACTTTTTCGGGCTCAACGGCAACTGCTTGCTCAATCGATGCAGCAGCAACTGAGGGCGCATCCGCTACGATTTGCCCGACAGATTGCGCTGGTTGCGGTGCCTCTTTTGCACGCATAAAGCCAAACAATCCGCGTCTTTCAGGTTCAACGGCTTGGACAGGTTGCGCCACTGCCGCAGCAACTTGTGGTGCCTCAGCGCTCGCAGCAACATTTGCAACGGCTGGTGCTACAGCGGGTGTCGCAACAATCAATGCTTCGCTCACAGCCGCATCCGTTTGCGCGATTGCCGGTGTGTTAGAAACAGGTGCCGGATCGCGATTAAACAAACCAGAAAACAATCCGCCTGCGCGTACTTGCTTGGCAGGATCAGGCAGCGCCATGACAGTTTCAGTGTTTGGCGCAAGCTCGACAGACGACAGTTTGTCAACTTTAGAGAGCGGATCACCGCAAGCGGCCAACATCCCGCACGCAGCGATAAGAGTAAGAGATTTCTTCAAAAGATCGATCCACGCGTTAACACAGCAAAGCAATTACGCGCGCTTTTAGAGGAATTGTTAGGGTTCGTAAACGAAAGCCTCATCAAAGCTACCTCAATGAGCCGAGGTTTGCTTGAAAGCGGTTAACAGCCGCTATTTAGTAGAATGAAAGCTATTGGAGAGATCGCATGATCTTGGACGCAAAAGATGTTCATAAAAGCTACACAGTTGCAGGATCGCGCACCGATGTTTTGCGTGGCGTATCTGTGTTGTTGAGCGCAGGTGAAAGCCTTGCGTTGATGGGTGAATCCGGTTCCGGCAAAAGCACTTTGTTGCACTTGGTCGCTGGCCTTGATGTACCCGATCACGGCAAGATCATGGTTGAAACACAAAACATAGCGGTTCCCAGCGATACCGCGCGCGCTGAACTGCGGCGCAGTTTGGTTGGCATCATCTTTCAACAATTCAACTTAATCCCAAGCCTGCGCGTTGACGCCAACATCGCATTTCAAGCGCAGCTTGCAGGACGCTATGATGCACAGTGGTGCGCCATTTTGGCAAAGCGTATGGGGCTAAGCGATCATTTGAGCAAATACCCCGAGGCACTTTCTGGTGGGCAACAACAGCGGGTTGCAATCGCGCGGGCTTTGGCTGCGAAGCCCGCATTAATTCTTGCCGATGAGCCAACAGGCAATCTGGACGAGGACACAGCGCAAACGGTGTTAAACTTGCTTTTAGAGATCACGCGAGAGACTGACACAGCTTTGCTGATGGTCACCCATTCCGCAAAGCATGCAGGCGCGTTGGATCGCCAGCTCACATTACGCAGTGGCGCGATCAACTGATGGGCGCTGGTCCTGCTCTTCGCGCGTTGTTGTCGCATTGGTGGCGCTCACCTTTGCAGTTGTTCACCCTGCTCGTCGGACTCGCACTCGCGACGGCGCTTTGGTCTGGGGTGCAGGCGATCAACAGCGAAGCACGCGCGAGTTACGGTGCCGCGGCAGCACAGGTAGATCAAAGCCAACTTGCGCAGATTGTTTCAAACAACGAGCAGCCTCTGGCCATCACTGACTATGTCGCGTTGCGCCGGGCTGGCTGGCTTATCACGCCGCAAATCGTAGAAACATTGGAATTAAATGGCGAAACCCTGCGTTTGATCGGGGTCGAACCACTGACCGCCCCTGCCCTACAAGGGTCGTTTAATATCCAGAGCATTCCCGTCGATCAGTTTTTTGACGGGTCTGGATTTGCTCTGGTCGCAAAAGGCCGCGAAGCGGCGATTGAAGCCTTGGGCTGGGACTACAACGTCGCGCCCAACCTTGCGCAGGGCACAGCGATTGCTGACATAGGCTCGGTTGCGCGGATCGCGATGCGCGGGGATACCTTGGATCGCTTGCTCGTCCTGCCCAATAATATGCAAGACGCGGCGGCCCTGCCGCAATCCTTGCGCTACATCGCCGCTGCGCAAGACGACGGGGATATTGCCCGATTGACGGACAGCTTTCACCTTAACCTGACAGCGTTCGGCCTGCTGTCTTTTGCAGTCGGCTTGTTCATCGTTTACGGCGCGATTGGTCTCGCCTTTGAGCAAAGGCGCACAATGTTTCGCACCTTGCGCGCGCTTGGGGTTTCACTGCGTCTGCTTATCACTTTGCTCATCGCAGAGCTTTTGATCTTTGCCACGCTCGCGGGACTTTTCGGCATCTTACTCGGTTACCTCATTGCTGCTGCGCTTTTGCCCGACGTCGCCGCGACCTTGCGCGGACTATACGGTGCCGACGTGACCGGCACGCTGCAAATTCGCGCATCTTGGTGGTTGTCGGGTCTTGGCATGGCGGTCGGCGGGACTTTGGTTGCCAGTATCGGGACGTTCTTGCGCCTTGCGCGTTTGCCTTTGATGGATGCAGGGACGCCGCAAGCATGGGCGCATGCATCGCGTCGGATCATGGGAATTATGGGCCTTTTGGGCATTGTACTCCTGGCTGTTGCCCTACTGCTCAGCTCCCTTGCGGGAAGCCTTGTGCAAGGATTCCTACTGCTTGGCTGCTTACTGATCGGCGCTGCATTTTTACTGCCTTGGACGCTCGATCGCTGCTTAGCGGTCTTGGAGAGCATAAGTCGCAAAGCGCTGCCGCAATGGTTCTGGGCCGATACGCGTTCACAAGTTCCCGGGCTGTCGATGGCTTTGATGGCGCTTATGCTCGCGATTGCGACGAACGTGGGTGTCAGCACGATGGTTTCGAGCTTTCGTTTGACCTTTACAGGCTGGCTCGATCAGCGACTGGCCTCTGAATTATATGTCACACTAGAGAGCGCTGATCAGGCCGATGTGATGCGGCGCGTTTTAGCGGATGACGTCAAAGCGTTTCTCCCAATTGTCAGCGCGCCAACAGTTTTGAACGGCCAAGCGGGCGAGGTTTATGGCGTCAATGATCATGCGACCTACCGCGATCACTGGCCGCTTTTGGCGCAAGCCAAAGGTGTTTGGGATCGACTGCAAGACCCGGCGACGGCCATCATCAACGAACAACTCGCGCTGCGCGCAGGCTTGTCTGTTGGCGATCCTGTGCCGAGCGCAGAGGGTCAGGAAATCATTGGGATCTATTCTGACTACGGCAACCCCGCGCCTCAGATGATTATTGGAGAAGCGTCGTTTCGAGCGCTTTATCCCGAAGTTATGCCCCTGCGTTTTGGACTGCGCGTTGCATCGGATGATATCGAACGGGTGACACAAACGCTGATAAATGAGGTTGGCTTGTCCCCCAATGCAGTTGCCAATCAGGCGCGGATCAAAGCACTGTCGCTTGGTATTTTTGAGCAAACGTTCACCGTCACGGCTGCGCTGAATATTCTAACGCTTAGCGTTGCTGGCTTTTCTATCATGATGAGCCTATTGACCCTTGCGCAAATGCGGCTCCCCCAACTCGCGCCAATTTGGGCCCTTGGCGTGACGCGCGCGCAACTCGGGCGTTTGGAGCTGATACGCTCTGTTGTTTTGGCGTTGGTGGTGACCTGCTTGGCCATTCCTTTGGGGCTGGCTTTGTCTTGGGTGCTTTTGGCGGTGGTGAACGTCGCCGCGTTCGGGTGGCAATTGCCGATGTTCGTCTTCCCGAAATCCTATTTGATCCTTGCCGCGATTGCGCTGCTTGCCGCGTTGATTGCTGCTGCGTGGCCCGCTTTGCGCCTTGCGCGCATTGCGCCGCATCAGTTATTGCAAGTTTTTTCCAGCGGACGGTAAAATCTAACCAAAAATCCCACGTCGCAAAAGGTTCAAACCGCCTAAGATCAACACCAAAAGCGTGACGTTTCGAAAGGTTGCTTGATCAAAGCGGTCAGAGATTTGCCCCCCAAGCCACATGCCAAAGATCGCTGGAATGAGAAGCGCCAGCGACAAAGGCAAGGTCGTGCTGTTCAAAACGCCCGATTTCCAATGCCCCAACATCAAAAGCAGCGCACCCAAGCCATAGATCACCCCTTGGGCCAGCATTTGCTGTTTTTTCTGCGTCCCAATCGCAGTCAGATATGCGACCGTTGGAGGGCCCCACATGCCCGAAAGTCCACCAACTATCCCTGCAAACGCCCCGATCCCAGCATCGAGCATTTTGTTTTGTGACCATTGGCCCGGCTCCGGCGCGCGCCCAGAGAGTTGCCACAGCGCAAAACCCGTCACCGCCAACCCTATGACCAAGAGCAACAGATTTGTTGATAATACGGGGACGAGTTGCGCCGCGCTAAAGAGCGTAAGCGCGCCAATGCTTAAGAACATTTTGAAGCGTTTTATCGTCTGCCAAACATCGCTCAGACCATATCGAAACACTTGCATCCCGTTGGTAAAAAGCGTCGGCAGGATCAAGGCGGCAAGCGCCAATTCTGGGTCAGCAAACGTGCTTATCCCCGAGAGCATTATCATCGGCATCGCAAAACCAACGATGCCTTTAATCACGCCCGCAAACAACGCGATGAAAAATGCTATAATGAAAAGAGGTAGTGAGAGAATCGAAAAGATAGCGTCCATAAAAGTCTCATAACAGTGTGTCCGACCGCACGCGAGGGTCTTACTAGGGCGCAAAGGAAACAGGTCAATGCGCAATATAAAAACAAATTTCACATCAATGGCGCATTTAAGTTGCGCTGCAAGTGCGAAAGGATTATTTCAAAGCAAACCGATTTTAGGAGACGCGCGATGCCCCACGATGGACAAGACATGACTTTGACTGCCCCTGTTCTTTTGCCGGATCTGCTGCACCTCACAAAAGCAGCCCTTGGTCCGGTCGAAGCGATCTTTGACATTGCACGCGAGAAACTACGCGCAATAGTGACCGAGAATGACCGCATTTCTGGTAAGCTTATTGAGGAAAATCAAACGGCTAGCCACGGGCTTGCTTGGCTTGCAACCTATGTGGAAAGCCTGCGGCAAATGCAGGGTTGGGCAGAACGCCAGCAGGCTGACGGTAAGTTCAACGAGTTAGAGCAGCTGCTTTTGCAGATCACCTTTGGCGAGTACCTCTGGCAGATCTACGGCGGCATTCCGATGAATCAGGGAGAGATTCTGCGACTGCAAGATATCGGCCTCGGGCAAGACGACATGCGCTCTATGATGGATATCTCTGTTATGACGCTCACGCAGGGTGGCAACACTCAAGCAGCGCGCACGCGTCTTGTCGAACTCATGCAAGAGCAAGCGGGTGCCACTATGTTTGGTGGATCCGGCCTTGATGAAGAGCTGGAAATGATCCGTGATCAATTCCGACGCTATTCTGTCGAAAAGATCGAACCATACGCGCATGATTGGCATCTCAAGGATGAGTTGATCCCGATGGAGGTCATCGACGAATTGGCTGAGATGGGCGTCTTTGGCCTAACGATCCCTGAGGAATATGGCGGTTTTGGCCTGTCCAAAGCGTCAATGTGCGTTGTCTCTGAAGAGTTGTCGCGCGGGTATATCGGTGTCGGCTCGCTCGGCACGCGCTCCGAGATTGCGGCAGAGCTCATCATCGCAGGTGGTACGGAAGAACAGAAACAAAAATGGTTGCCGCAATTGGCGTCTGCCGAAACCTTGCCGACGGCTGTTTTCACAGAGCCAAACACGGGCTCTGACCTTGGCGCATTGCGCACGCGCGCAGTTAAGGATGAGAACGGCGATTACAAAGTGACGGGCAATAAGACGTGGATCACCCATGCGACGCGCACACAGATTATGACGTTGCTTGCTCGCACTGACCCTGAGACGGACAACTACAAAGGTCTGTCCATGTTCCTGGCCGAAAAGACGCCCGGCACAGAAGAGAACCCTTTCCCAACTAAAGGCATGACAGGTGGCGAGATTGAAGTGCTCGGCTATCGCGGTATGAAAGAGTATGAACTCGCGTTTGACGGCTTTCATGTCAGCGGTGAAAATCTGCTTGGCGGCGAGGAAGGCAAAGGGTTCAAACAGCTCATGGAAACGTTTGAGAGTGCTCGTATTCAAACAGCCGCTCGTGCGATTGGTGTCGCACAATCCGCGCTCGATATCGGAATGCAATATGCTGAGGATCGCAAACAATTTGGCAAGAGCCTAATCAACTTCCCACGCGTTTCTAGCAAGCTTGCGATGATGGCAGTGGAAATCATGGTTGCGCGTCAGCTCACCTATTTCTCTGCTCGTGAAAAAGACGAAGGACGTCGTTGCGACCTTGAAGCAGGCATGGCGAAGCTGCTTGGTGCCCGTGTTGCTTGGGCGGCTGCGGACAATGCTTTGCAAATCCATGGTGGCAATGGTTTTGCACTGGAATACAAGATTTCTCGTATCCTATGTGATGCACGCATCCTCAATATCTTTGAGGGCGCTGCAGAAATTCAAGCTCAGGTTATTGCGCGTCGCCTCCTCGGGTAGCACGCTCAAACCTCAGTGTTTGAAGGGCCCTCGGCATTCTGTGCCGAGGGTTTTTTTCTGCGTTCCAAACTTTTTTTAAAAAAATTTCACAAATTTGTCGATTGGCCGCATTCCCGTTCGTCACCCTCATGAAAGCACTTTCGCTTTTAACAACGAGGAGACGAAAAATGACCATTCTAACAACAGCCGCTATTGGTGCAGGCGTGATCGCAGCCACTCTACTTGCCACACAACTTTTGCCACGCGATGTCACCGTTCTGCGCACAGCGCAGGTGCAAGCAAGCCCAAGCGAAGTCATCGCACTACTCGCGTCCAATGAGGGATATCAAAAGATTAACCCTTACAAAGACTCTGACGAAAACCTGAAGATCACACTGTTTGGCCCGACCAGCGGTGTTGGCTCAGGCTTTCACTTTGAGGGCAAAGACGGCAAAGGCAGCCAAACGGTGGCGCGCGTGACGGACCGCTCTATCACCTTCAACATCGACATGGGCGCAATGGGTCAACCCAAGCAAATCGTCGAAGTCCGTCCCAGCGCGGGCGGCTCTGCCGTCGAGTGGCGCATGGAAGCTGATCTGGGGCGCAATCCCATTGCCCGCATTTTTGGGCTATTCATGGACCGTATGATCGGGAAAACTCTCGATCAGGGCCTCACAAACCTCAACACTGCTGCTTAAGGAACCAAAATCATGCGTTATACCGCTGCTACCCCAAAACCCGAATTTTTTCATGGGTTATGACGCGGAAATTGTCTGA
>NZ_MLCB01000219.1 GCF_001890925.1 Planktotalea frisia | reverse complement strand
TCTACGGTCAGACGTCAACCCGTCAAAAGTCGGGTGCTCGAGGACTCTGTGTATAGCGACCTCTGTCGACGTTATTCTGCCTGCCCTGTTGGAGCATACAGAGAATGTCTACTTTCGACAGTCTTGGATCAATTCTCTATCAACAATGCAGGTCGCAGAAATAATAGATCGAGCAGATGACAGTGCTGTGAGCCAAGTTGGACTAGAAAAACCTGCTGGAGCACTGGCGAAACCGATGAGTTTTTCGATAAAGGGAAATTTGGGAAAAATTGTTTGTAATGTGGATTGACGCTTAATGTTGGCTTCACCCCTCAGGCACCCAATTCACGATCTGCCACATCTTCATGGCTCCAGACTTGCGCTTTAATTCGCGGCCGTTCTGCCATGCGACCATGGTCGGGATGCCTTTGATGTTCATTTTGCTGGAAATCGTCGCGTGCTCTTGCGTGTTCATCTTCACCAGACGCGCTTTGCCCGATAACTCTGACGCGGCCTTGTTGAATTCTGGTCCCATCGCTTTGCACGGGCCGCACCACGGGGCCCAGAAATCTACGACCAAAGGGACGTCGTCGTTGGCGGCGGCTTTGGCGAGAATGGCTGGCGTGATCTCGATGGCTTTGCGCGGCATTAAGGGCGCAGCACAGGAGGCGCATTTCGGGTTGTCGCCGAGGCGGTCGAACGGCACGCGGTTGAGCTGTGCGCAATTCAAGCAGGTGAGTTTCTTGCCAGCCATGATGTGTGGTCCTTAGAAAAGTGCGAGCCAGATGCCTGCGAACATCAGCATGCCGCCGAGTGTGACCCACCCATGCCATATCGCGTAACGAAATGGTAAGGTTTTCCGCGCATAAAAGATCGTGCCGATGGCGTAGGCTGAGCTGCCGGCGAGGATAAGTTTGGGTGTTTCGGAGGGTACGTTTTTCAGATCGGGCAGGGCGAGCAGGCCAATTGCGCCGAGTGCAAGGTAGGAGGCAGTGGACCACTTTGATTTTATTTCAGGGTTTGTGATCTTGTTCCAGATCGCCACGAGTGCCAACGCCCAGCAAAGGGCGAGGATGATAAAGGTGCGCGTTGTGCCTGCTTGGACGAGCAACGGCGTGAAGGTGCCTGTGATGCTGGTGTAGATCGCAGCGTGGTCGATACGACGCAGGAACGTGCGTTTGGTGTGCCACGGCGCAAAGTGGTACGCCCAAGATGAAAGGTTCGAGACGAGGCCGCAGGCGACGTAAACGAGCGCGGCAAGGAGCAGCGATATGGAGAGTGTGCTGGTGGCTTTGAGGATAAGCAATGTACCCGCGATCAGTATAAAAGACAGACCAACGGTGTGTACTGCTATATCGGCGCGACGGTGTGAGCGGATTGGGCTGGGGTACATATAAATGCTTTTTGTTGTTTTGCCTGCTCGATACGCAGCTTGGTCACTTGTGTCGAGTGTGACGCCAAGTCGTGTGTTCAAAGGCACCCTCTCGGACCTATCCGAAAGGGTAGGTTCTGCTATCCTTTAGCGCTTTGTTGCTATGCCGTTGCTTGGAAGCATTGAGATCAGTGGCTTGATATAGAGGTCTTGGGAATAAGGCGGTCTCCAGGCCGTTTGCCCCACTCACGGGAAAACGCAGTGCCACTTTGTGCTGCGTCTTTTTCCTGCTTCTTAGGTGATGTGACGCGCACGTGCGCCGCGCTCGATTGCAGCAGCGTGCAGGCGATCGAGGTTTAGCTCGTAGCGGATTTCTTCGAGTATGCGCAGCTCACTTTCTTGGAGCGTACCATCGGCAGCCGCAACATCGCAAGAAAGCGCATAAGCAGTTTCGAAAAGCCGCTCTGGCAAGTTCTCGCGAATGAGACCGAAAAGGGCATCGAGACCATCGACCTGTTCGAATAAATCGAAGACGGTTTGCGCCATCGTGTTCATTCGGTCGATATCATAGGAGGCAAAAACAGGCAGGTTGTTCACGGCCGTTTGGATTTTCATGAGCTCGACGGTACGGATGTCTTCATCAGATGCAGAGACAGCGATCATCAGGGCGACCAAACAATCTTGAGGGCTAAGCGGGTGAGGCGCGGATTGGGTCACGGGTGGGCTCACTTTCGTTTGCAGGCACTGAACTGTGCAGTTGCAGAATATTGACGAAAACGCCCGCGTTCAATAGGGAGAGCGCATATGCCTGCCCATTGGGGCAGGTTTCTTTTTTGGAGACCTGATATGTCAGATGTGCGCGACGCTGCGATGAGCTCAAAAGCTTGGCCTTTTGAAGAGGCGCGCCGCATTTTGAAGCGGTACAAAAAAGAGGGGCCTGAGAAAGGCTATGTGCTGTTTGAGACGGGCTATGGCCCCTCGGGTTTGCCGCATATCGGCACATTTGGCGAAGTGTCTCGTACAAGCATGGTGATGCGTGCGTTTCAGGAAATCAGCGATTATCCGACGAAACTTGTGTGTTTTTCTGATGATTTGGACGGCATGCGCAAAGTTCCAAGCAATGTTCCGAATGCGGAGAGTTTGACAGAGCATTTGCAAAAGCCGCTGACGTCTGTGCCGGATCCGTTTGGAGAGTTTGAGAGTTTTGGCCATCATAACAACGCGATGTTGCGCCGTTTTCTGGATACTTTCGGTTTTGAATATGAATTTATCAGCGCGACTGAATTTTATGGCGAAGGTAAGTTTGACGAGGTGCTCAAGCGCGCAGTCGACAAATATGACGCAATTATGGAGGTGATGCTGGCATCGCTTCGCGAAGAGCGTCGTCAGACCTATTCGATTTTCTTGCCGTTTCACCCTGAGACGGGGCGCGTTTTGTATGTGCCGATGAAGTCGATAAACCGCGATGACTATACGATCACCTTTGATGATGAAGAGGGGCGTGAGTGGACCGTGCCCGTGACTGGCGGCAATGTGAAATTGCAGTGGAAGCCGGATTTCGGCGCTCGTTGGGCCGCGCTTGGTGTGGATTTTGAGATGTATGGCAAGGATCATTCCACCAATACGCCTATCTATGACAAGATTTGCCGTATCCTTGGTATGCCCGCGCCAGAGCATTTCACCTATGAATTGTTTCTCGATGAGAGCGGGCAGAAGATTTCCAAGACATCCGGTAACGGCGTGTCGATTGATCAGTGGTTGACCTATGCGTCATCCGAAAGCCTGTCGTACTTCATGTATCAAAAGCCAAAGACGGCAAAACGGATGCATTTTGATGTGATCCCGAAAGCGGTTGACGAGTATCACCAGCAATTGCGCGCCTACGTCGATCAAGACACGAAAGCGCGGTTGAACAATCCGGTTTGGCATATTCACGGCGGTGACGTGCCCGAGAGCAAGATGGTGGTGCCGTTCTCGATGCTGTTGAACCTTGCGTCTGTTTCAGGGGCTGAAGACAAAGACCAGCTTTGGGGCTTTATCCAGCGCTATGCGCCTGATGCGAGTGCTGCGAAGAACCCTGATATGGATCAAGCCGCCGGATTTGCCGTGCGATATTACAATGATTTCGTGAAGCCCGCGAAAGTGTTCCGCGCAGCCACTGACCTAGAGCGTGAAGCGTTGATCGAATTGCGTGATGGTTTGAAGGTTTGGTATAAAGGTTTGGACGCAGAAGAGTTGCAAAGCCTTGTTTTCGCGTGTGGGCGCGAGCGGTTTGACCCTCTTCGCGGATGGTTCACAGCGCTATATGAAGTGTTACTTGGCGCAAGCCAAGGCCCACGTTTTGGCGGGTTTATTGCGCTTTATGGCGTGGAAGAAACTATCGCGTTGATTGATCGCGCTCTTGCGGGCGAGCTCGTCTGATTTGACTTGATATATGTATGGCTTAGTTTTCGTCTCATACTAGGAGGGGAAACTAAGCCATGTTTATTCGATTTATCGCGACTTTGACGCTGCTCTTAACGCTGAGTTTTAGTGGTGTTGCAAACGCGCAAGATAGTGCCAAACCGCAAATTACAGGCACGATCCAAAACCAATTTGATGCGTTCTCGACCGATGATTTCGAGAAGGCCTTCACTTACGCGAGCCCGTTCATAAAGCAGTTGTTTGGGACACATCAAAACTTTGGCGTGATGGTGTCACGCAGTTATCCGATGGTGCACCGTGCAGAGGACGTTCGATTTTTGGAGCTGAGAACAATTGCTGGATCGCTTTACCAAAAAGTACAGGTGCGCGATGCCAATGGGCAAATTCATTTTCTGGACTATCAAATGATTCAAGGTGAAAATGGATGGAAAATCAACGGTGTACAGTTGGTAAAAGCCTCTGGATTGTCCGCTTAGACAAGTACGCTCATGGCAGATATGGAGGGCACCGTTACGGTGCTCTCATCAGTCTTTAAGCCTTTGTTATCACTCTTACGCTTTCGCTAGAGCCGCGTTTACGCGCGCTTGCGATTGGAAACGGGCGCCTTTTTGAGCTGCCCTCGCGCAAGAGGAAGATATTATGAACAAGGCGATTACAGACGGCGTGGTGCTTCAACCGCCGAGTTTCTCTCAAGGTCTGAACGTTTGGGCGCGCGGTGATGGAACGGCTGGCTCTAATACTTATCAGGGTACGGCGACGGCGGCATATGTGCCGGCAGATCTTGATTTCAGCGGCTGTCTCGAAATTCAAAAGACCGACGCGACGCAAAAGCTCCGTTATATGGGAGAGACACCGCTTTTGCCTGGATGTTACTTGCGCATCACAGCGAAAATCAAAGCGATGAGTGGGCCGTTGCCTACCGTGCGCATTGCGGGTTGGGCCGGAGGGTCGGGTGGCACGCATGTGAGTGGGCTGAATGAGACAGGTAATTCCGTTAGCCTGAGCGCTTACGGCGAAATTGTAGAAGTGAGCGCAATTGTAGGATCGGGTCAACGCACGGGTGTCGACATGGTTTGGGGGCGTGCGCCGCTTTTTGGTCATTTCGGCCTTGATCTGACGGGTCCCAACGGTGGCGTTGTGCGAATTGATGATATCGAGATCGAAGACATCACAAGCGCATTCCACCGTGACATGATTAGCGTTGTCGATGTGCGGGACTATGGTGCGGTCGGCGATGGGGTCACGGACGATCATGGCGCGTTTGTCGCGGCGGATCAGGCGGCGGACGGGCGTAAGATCTTTGTTCCGTCAGGAACCTTCCGGATTGGTTCATCGCTTACTCTAAACGAACGGATTGAGTTCGAGGGCAAACTGAGTATGGACGCGGGCGATATTTTGTCGCTTGTGAAAGATTACGATCTACCGAAGTACATTGATGCTTTTGGTGGCGACGAAGAGTTGGCGTTTCGCAAGGCGTTCCAAGCGCTGTTGAACAATGTCGATCACGAGACCCTTGATCTTGGGGGGCGGCGTGTGACGATCAGTGAACCGCTTGATCTGCAAGCCATTGAAGGATCGCGCACAAGTTTTGCGCAGCGACGCGTTATTCGCAATGGCCAGCTTTATGTCGCAGATGGCGCGGCTTGGGATGTGGATGTTACGACATCGGCTGCGACCTACAGCACGTCGAGTGATGATCGTCTCACGTCGGTCACCAATGTTGCGAATATTAAAGTCGGCTCACTGGTGCAAGGCACCGGTGTTGGGCGCGAAGTTTATGTGCGCGAAGTGAATGTGGGCGCGGCAGAGGTGCGTTTGTCTGGCCCGCTATACGATGCTGTTGGACGTCAAACATTTGGGTTTCAGCGGTTCAAATATGTGCTCGATTTTTCAGGGTTTGATTTGTTCAGCCAGTTGGTGCTGCTTGATCTTGAGATCCTATGCCGCGGCTTTGCATCTGGCATTATGATGCCGCGATCTGGCGTGGCGAATACGATAAAGAATTGCTTCATCACGCGCCCCAAAGACCGTGCGCTCACATCGATCGGAAGTGGCTGTCAGGGCATGTTTATTGAGGGATGTCAGTTCATTACCAATGAAGGTGGGGCGAACGCACAGACCCGCACAAGCATTGCCATGAATGCAAACGCCAATGATTTGAAAATCCGCAACAACCGCGCGAGCCAGTTTCGACATTTCGCCATTTTAGGCGGGCAGAACTACGTTATCTCGGGCAATCACGTGTTCCAAGGCGACAGTAACCGTGATGGGGCGCGCCTTGCAGGTTTTGTGTTTACGCGAACCAATGTGAACCACACGTTCACGGCGAATTACGTCGATAATTGCCATGTGGAATGGACGAATGAAGCGACCGCTTCACCTGATAACTCTGGTGGTTTTTCATTCAGCGCGCTGTCGATCACAAACAACGTGTTTTTATGTAGTGATGTGGCACCTTGGTTTTCTTTCGTTGTGATCAAACCCTATGGGACGGGTCACACGCTGCGTGGATTTACGATGACGGGAAATATGTTCCGCTCGACCAAGGGAACGATTGACCGGGTAGAGCGTATCAACGCGACCTTTGCGACGCTCAATCTTGCCGCTGTGCGTGATGTTTTGGTGAACGGCAACATGTTTTTGAATGTCGTCACGGGCAGCGAAAACCCGATCACTTTGGATCATACGCAAAGCAATCATGCATCGACTTGGTTCGTACCGTTTGCAGGTCGCTTCCCGTTTGGAGGGCGCGCGCAAAGGGTGTCGTGTGTGATGAACCGAAGCAAAATCAAGTCAGTGGCGAATGTGAATCAGTTCACCGCGCCTTGGGTCACGCCTGAAAGGGGAACCAATGGCGATGTGGTTGAGGTCGCATGGGAGAAAGAAGTGTCCGGCACGGTCACCATCACAGCGCGTATGGATGACTAGAGTGTTACTTAAAACTCTTGCCAGATCCCAAGTTTCAACGTGGGGTCTGGCGCGTTGTGCAGATCAATGTTCACACCAATTTCGATATGACGCCCGTGCCCGATGTCATGAGCGTATGACGGGGAAAATTTGGCAGTTTTTCTGCCGTCAAAGCTTTGGAAACCAGAGATCTGTGCCATAAGTTTTCCGCGCTTGAGGGATACACCATAGGTCGCATCGACGGTGAGGCTTATGTTGCGCAAGGTGGAGTGGTGCAGTGCATGGGCGTCAATCGTGATCCAGCTGTTATGCTCGAAACTCGTGAAACCTGTCCCGTATGATGCGCCAAAGCGCAACACATCCAAGGCTTGAAACGTGCCGCCCCCAATATCAAAGGCAAGCTGATGTTTGGTGGATGATGGCGTTACCGTGTAGCGCAAAAAGGCGATGGTTTTTAGCCTGTCTTGGCGCGTCGCATCTGGGCTTCCTACATCCAGTCCAAGGGTAAAGCGCGCACCAAGCCCGTGCTCCACATAGGCACTCCCATAAATATCGGGCAGCTCAATCGCGCGCTGTTCGGGCCAAATTGCGCTTGCAGAGAGCGCAAGAAACGTTTTGCCCTTTTCGCGCGGCCAAGACCCTGCGTCGACGCAAATTGGCGCAAGGCCAAGCACGAGCATCAGCATCGCAAGCAGAGGTCTGTTCATATTCCTTAACATCACCCGCCAAATTGGCGCGAGAGAGTGAAGAAAGAGTTAAGGCGCGGGCGCGCTGCTGGTCATAGCGACATTCGCGTTGTATGAGGTCTCCCAAGAAGAGGGCAGTGCATGAGCGATTTGGCAGAACTTGAACGGCTGATTAGAGCAGATAGCGCAGAGCGCGGGCAAGCGGTAAGCAAGCTTGGCTATTTCTGTGCACCTTTTCGTCCAAGCGCTGGTCCGTTAAGTGACAAGGTTATCAAAGTCTATCGTGGCTTGCGCAACGTGGCCGAGCTTGAGCGCCTTGCGCAATGTCATGACGACTATGTCGCGGCGCTGGCGCTGACGGGTGTTGATTTACCCGAGACCGCGTTTCATTTGCTCCAGATTGATGGCGCGCGTATCCCTGTGATCGTACAAGACGCTCTTCCGAGCGATAGCATGATGCGCCCGCAGATCATCGCGGCTGATCTTGATGGCGCAGTTGAGATGATGGAAGCCGCAGGTCAGGTCATCGCGACCTTCTGGAACAACGCAGACAAGGTTGACGGACGGGTCGGATTTCATCCCTCCATTCGCAACTTTGCCTATCTTGATGGGAAAGCGCTGTTCTTTGATACGTTTCCACCGCTCATCCACTATAGCCGCGACGAGATGGGGAAAATGTTGCTCACCTTCTCTGACAAACGTTTGATGCGCTGGGTTGGTCCGTTCTTGCAAAAGAAAGTGACTGGCATCCAGGACGAGTGGTATTCTGCGCCAGAAACGCTGGTTGGCCTTGTTGGCAGTGCGTGTCGTTTGCGCCCTGATGATAGTGATAGGTTCCTCGAGTGGGGACAGGATTTCGCACGTCGAGCCATGCCGCGCTGGGCGGAAGAGGCGATACCAGAAATGAAAGCCCCGCCCAAGTTGCCGGCCTATTGGACAGGGTTTCGTAAAGTGTTGGGTCTGCAAGGAGAACCGAATGTATAGAGTATTTATGTTAACGATCGCTGGATTGATCCTGACAGGATGTGGCGTGCCATTGGTGCCGCTGGTATGAGGGGCGTTGTTATATGCGCGCTCGCGCTGGCTTTGACGGGTTGTATGCCCACGAAAGACGCGCCAAACGAAGCACAAGCGGGGCCAGGCACCTGTTCAAAAGCCGAGTTTGCATCATTGGTTGGCACACCGATCAACAGCGCAGAACTGCTTTTGACACAGACCTACCGCGTGATTTTCCCGGATAGTGTTGTGACAACCGATTTCATCGAAGATCGTCTGGAAGTCATCGTTGATGCCAATGGTATCGTGACGGAACTGCGCTGCGGCTAATCGCGTTTATGACAGGGCTACATGAGGTTTACAGCTTTTGAACTTTTCAACAGGTTTAAAGGCACCTTCAAGCGTGATGTCACGGATCGTCTCTCCGAGCATGGCTTGAGCGGTTTGATTGATCTGTAGCCCTGTCAGAACATTGCCAAAACCTGTGTCGGCGACTGAGAGTGTCGTGCCATTAATCTGGTGTCGGGTTGTTTGAATGAACGGCCCGTTGGGCGCAAAGCGGATCGCGAAAATATCAGCACTTGCCCAACCATCAGGATGGGTCAGATGAAGCGTGTAAATTGTACCATCGTATGTAAGCTTCAGCGCTGTCTGCGACCCTGCATCAGTGACCGTGCAAATCGGTTCCGTTGAAAACTCCCAGGCATGCGCATCCGTGGTGGGTCCAAAACCGGCTGTGACAAAGGCCAAGGCTACAAGCGCGCGCATATTATTAACGCTTCCGGCGCGGTTTCACGCCACCGCGCTGGCCTGGACGACCGGCGGTTGAGCGACCTGACAGCTTTTGCGCATCACTGACCGCTTCTTCGATCACAGATTGACGCGCCATAGGATCAGCACCAATCGCAAGATCGACGGTTTCCAAGCGCTTCACTTCATCGCGCAAACGAGCAGCCTCTTCAAATTCGAGGTTCTCAGCGGCTTTACGCATGTCTGTGCGCAACCCGTCCAAGACAGTCTGCAGGTTCGCACCTGCGAGGGGTTTGTCGACCTTGGCGGTGACGCGGTTCATGTCCACATCGCCCTTGTAAAGCCCCGCCAAAATGTCCTCGACGTTCTTCTTCACGGTCGCTGGGGTGATGTTGTGCTCTATGTTGTAAGATTCTTGTTTGGCGCGGCGGCGATCTGTTTCGCCCAAGGCGCGCTCCATTGACCCTGTGATGCGATCAGCATACATGATCACGCGTCCCTCTGCGTTACGCGCGGCGCGGCCAATGGTCTGGATCAATGAAGTTTCAGAGCGCAAAAAACCCTCTTTATCAGCGTCAAGAATGGCGACTAAGCCACACTCGGGAATGTCTAAACCTTCGCGCAAAAGGTTAATGCCGATGAGGACATCAAAGGCCCCAAGGCGCAGGTCACGCAGGATTTCGATGCGCTCGATCGTGTCGATATCACTGTGCATGTAGCGCACTTTGATGCCTTGCTCGTGCATATATTCCGTAAGATCTTCGGACATGCGTTTGGTCAAAGTTGTGACAAGCGTGCGAAAACCATCTTTGGTGACGCGGCGCACTTCATCAAGCAAGTCATCCACCTGAGTCTCAACAGGACGGATTTCCACCATCGGATCAAGCAGGCCGGTAGGGCGAATGATCTGCTCTGTGAAAACGCCACCCGTTTGCTCCATCTCCCACTTTGACGGGGTTGCGGAAACAAAGACAGACTGCGGTCGCATCGCATCCCATTCTTCAAATTTGAGCGGGCGGTTGTCCATGCAAGAGGGTAGGCGGAAACCATGTTCAGCGAGCGTCATCTTGCGACGGAAGTCGCCCTTATACATGCCACCAATTTGAGGCACAGAGACGTGGCTCTCATCCGCGAATACGATCGCATGGTCGGGGATAAATTCGAATAGTGTGGGGGGCGGTTCGCCCGGTGCACGACCCGTGAGATAGCGCGAATAGTTCTCGATGCCGTTGCACACACCCGTCGCCTCGAGCATCTCGATGTCGAAATTTGTGCGTTGCTCAAGACGTTGTGCTTCGAGCAATTTACCCTCTGACACCAACTGATCAAGCCGCATGCGCAGCTCTTTTTTGATCTTGCCGATCGCTTGGTTCATCGTCGGTTTTGGGGTCACATAGTGCGAGTTTGCATAGACGCGAACGCGTTCTTTCGTGTCTTTCTTTTCACCTGTAAGCGGGTCAAATTCCACAATGCTTTCAAGCTCTTCTCCAAAGAAGGACAGGCGCCATGCGCGGTCCTCTAAGTGAGCCGGAAAGATTTCCAGACTGTCGCCGCGCACGCGAAACGAGCCACGCGCAAAGGCGGTATCATTGCGTTTGTATTGCTGCGCGACCAAGTCTTGCATGACACCGCGTTGATCGTACTCTTTGCCGACCTCCAAATCCTGTGTCATCGCGCCGTAGGTCTCGACCGAACCGATACCATAGATGCACGAGACGGAGGCGATGATGATCACGTCATCACGCTCAAGCAGCGCGCGCGTCGCAGAGTGGCGCATACGGTCGATCTGTTCGTTGATCTGGCTTTCTTTTTCGATGAAAGTGTCAGAACGGGCGACGTAAGCTTCGGGCTGATAGTAGTCATAAAAGCTGACGAAATACTCGACGGCGTTGTTTGGAAAGAAGCCTTTGAACTCGCCATAAAGCTGTGCTGCGAGGGTTTTGTTAGGGGCGAGAATGATCGCAGGGCGTTGCGTCTGCTCGATCATTTTCGCCATTGTAAAGGTTTTGCCCGTTCCCGTGGCACCTAACAGAACCTGATCGCGTTCGCCGCTGTCGATCCCTTCGCACAGTTCTTTGATTGCGGTCGGTTGATCACCCGCTGGTTCGAACTCTGTTTCGAGCTGAAAAGCAATGCCGCCTTCAAGTTTCGCGCGTTCGCGCACGTCGCCTTTGGGCGCATTCGCAAGAGCGACAGAACCTTCATTGTTCACAAAAGACATGGGCGACTCACTTTTAGGGGTTAACGCTAAAATTGATCACTTTTTGTTCACATTCAAGGGCAGGGCCGTCACTTATCTCGTGACGGGTCAATCTCCGATGAAGGATAAAATCACGTTGCCCTCATCGCCTTGCAACAAAGCTTCGCCTGCAATCTCATCTGGAATGATGCGACCCGTACTATCACGCGCCGCGCCGTAAAAATGCCCTTCAACCTGCGCGGTGGTGTTCGCACCTGTCAACTGTACAACGCTATTGTCGCTCACCAGCTGCATATTTGTGCCGAAATAAGCGGTTCCGTCAATTTCGAGGCCGCGCATGTCAATCCGGTCAAACTCAGGGTTCGCGACGTCTGCGCGCGTGAACGGGTTTTGCGCGGTGCTGACAGTGACGACACTATCTACCGTGCCGCCCGCAAAATCGACGCGGGCATCATAGGTGCCAAGCCCGCCGAATCCGGTGCCTGCTTGATTGGTGTAGGCGTAAACCGCGTCACCTGTGTAGCGGGCCGTGCCAGTCATGGGCATGTCTTCGATCCTCGTCGCCACACCGATTGCGCCGACTGCCGAATAGGCTTGCCCATCGACGCTATACTGCATCGAATAAAGCGACGCGTGATCATAACGCCCGCCCGGATTAACCAATCGTAAAACGACACCTTCGTTTTCAGCTTCACCGTTCGCGTTAAAACCATCGTTGTCGGCAAATTTGAAGAGCCCGTCATCCACGACCAGCTTTCCGCCACCATGGCGCAAACGTCCTGTCACACCGCGCACCTGTGCTGCGTTCTGGCGCGCTGTGACGACACTGCCGCTGAGAGGGCTCAGACTGGTGGCATCACTGCCGAACAAGGGTTCGTAGTTTGGGATCGAAATCGGCGGTTGCTCTGGCTCCATAGCGCCTTCCTCAGAAGAGCCACACGCGCTTAGGCACAACACAAAGGGTAGGGCGATATATAATCGAAACACACTTACTCTCCTGAGCACATGCTCCGCATACGCCAAAATAGGGTTAATCTCAATTGCGCAGCTGTCACATCAGTGTTTCCAAAAATGGCTTTGCCTGAATGCTGGCTTTGAACACTCGGTGATAGTGGGCAGAATTGTTCCTTTGCAGGCGGATGGCCCTCTTGCGAAAATCCCTCTAATCCGTGATATAGGCGCAGAACCATTGGATCATTTTCGGAACAAAGTCATGCGCGCACGTATCTATCAACCTTCCAAAACGGCCATGTCCTCTGGCACTGCCAAGACGCACATTTGGGTTCTTGAGCACGCACCAGCAAATGCGCGCGCTGTTGATCCGCTTATGGGGTGGACGTCTTCAGATGATACGCAAGCACAGGTGAAGCTGCGCTTTGATAGCAAAGAGGCAGCGATTGCCTATGCCGAAGCAAATGGCATTGATGCCGTTGTGCGTAAACCGAACAAGCGTAAAGCGAACATTCGCGCAGGCGGGTATTCCGAAAACTTCGCCACAAACCGCCGCGGGGCTTGGACACACTAGAGTTGTCCAAATCGCGGCAAAGATCTTTGCGCTGTCATTCATGACTATCGTTTCGGCCCATATTGGCAAAACGCGCCACAAATAACGCGTCATTTAACTTTCAAATGAACCAGAGCACGGCTTTTTGGAGCCGCTTAGATCATGCCCAACACAGCAGGAGCATACCTCGATGAACATCACCCACCTTGTCACACATTCGGGCGGTTTTCACGCGGATGAGCTGTTGTCCTCAGTCATTCTCACGCGCTTGTTCCCTAACGCTGAATTACTGCGCACGCGGGACAAAACATGGATCAAGCCCGCAGAAGGCCGCATCATTTATGATGTTGGTGGTGTGTTTGAAGCGGATGCACAGATTTTTGATCATCACCAACGCCCCAATCCGCTGCGTGAAGACGGCCAACCCTACAGTTCCTTTGGTCTGGTTTGGGCGCACTATGGCCATGACTATCTACGCGCGATGGGCGTGCCCGAGAAAGACATGGCGTCAATTCACGCGTCATTTGATCGTGGTTTTGTGTTGCCTGTTGATCTGGTCGACAATGGAGCAGTGAACACATCTGATGCAGGTCCGATATTTTCAGGGATGACTTTGCCTGTCTTGTTGGAAAGCTTAAAGACGGTCTTTGATGATCGTGCCGAGGGCGCGGATGATCGCGCCTTCCTAGCAGCATTGCCTGTGGCGCGCGCCTTTGTCGAAGCGCAGATCAAGCGCAAAGCTGCAAAATTTCGCGCCGAAGACATGGTCTTAACTGCGATAAAAGCGGCTGGCGATGGCTGCGTGCTGGAATTGCCGATGGGCATGCCATTCCGTGGGGCTGTGGAAAAAGCGGGTGCAGATCATTTGTTGTTCGTGATCCACCCACGGGGGGAGGATTGGTCCCTCACGACCATTCGCATTGGTGATGATACATTCGACAACCGCGCTGACCTGCCTGCGGCTTGGGCGGGATTGAGCGATGACGCTCTGAAAGCAGCTAGCGGAGTCACCGGCGCTAAATTTTGTCACAACGGGCGATTTATTGCGGTTGCTTCATCCTACGATGCCGTTCGCAAAATGGCTGATATCGCGGTGGCGCAAGTGCTCTAAGTCAACACAACGCGGTATTAATCGGTTTTGATTTAGGTGTGACTTTCAAGCTAACGGCGATCTGGGGCGCAATAAATCAAAGTGCGGGTTAGTGTGGCTAGGCTCATTCACCTGAGAAACACCCAACAGGTCGCTTAAACGTCAACAACTCCCAAAACGACGAAAGGCCTCCCGAAGGAGGCCTTGCCGTATCAGCTGGGTGGGCTGATCCAAATTGGAGCGGGCGAGGCGATTCGAACGCCCGACCCTAACCTTGGCAAGGTTATGCTCTACCCCTGAGCTACGCCCGCACCGTTTGGTAGGGGGTATTTAGGCTTGTGGCCGGATGCCCGCAAGAGGAAAAATCACTCTATCGGAACTTTTTTCTGCGATGGCAAATATTGCCTTAAAAAGCGCTGTGTAACAAAAGGCCAACTGCGCTGAGCAGGATCATACTAAGTGTCAAAACCATCCCAAAGACACGTCCGTTCATGACTGGCGGTGACGCCGAAAATCCCCAAGCATGCAGCGCGCGACCACTCAACAACATCAGACCCAACAAGTGCACCGCGACATTTGGTGCCCCAGACATTTCAACCAGCGCCAACAGCAACACGCCAAACGGCGCATACTCGGCACAATTCCCTTGTGCACGCATGCGTTTGAGCAAGCTGTTGTCCCCATGGTCGCCCATCGAAATCTTGTTGCCGCGTCGATACACGATCACACGGGCACTAAGCCATAAAAACAGCAACGCCAGTAAACCGGCATAAAGGGATGTAATTTCAAGCATATTGGTTCCTATACCGCTGCTACCCCAAAACCCGAATTTTTTCATGGGTTATGACGCGGAAATTGTCTGA
>NZ_MLCB01000218.1 GCF_001890925.1 Planktotalea frisia | reverse complement strand
TCTACGGTCAGACGTCAACCCGTCAAAAGTCGGGTGCTCGAGGACTCTGTGTATAATCGAAAACGCCAATTTTGAAATCTACGACATCGACCAAAATACAGGCAGCTGGGATGACAGACTGACGATCATTGCCCTTGATGAAGACGGCAATCAAGTACCCGTGGTCTTTTCCGATCTCGATGGTTTGCACTCAGTCAGCGGCGATGACCTGAACGCAGATGGCAATGCGAGCACCGGCGTTGAAACGAGTGGCGCGGACGATTCTGTTACCGTCGATATCGCAGGCCCGTTTGTGCAACTGATCTTCACATTTGATAACGGTGAAAGCGCCACAAACAGTGGTTTGTTCGGCGTGGGCAATATGACGCTCGATTTCACGTCAAATTACAATGCTGAACCCGATGATGACACAATCAATGGCGGCACCGGCAATGACACAATCTTTGCTGGGCGCGGAAACGATTCCATCTCTGGTGGCACCGGCTCTGACAGCTTGGATGGTCAAGGCGGCGATGATTTCATCAATGTGGGTGAAGGTGACACCGCCGTGGGTGGCGATGGTGATGATACCTTCCAACTTGTTGAACTTGGCGAGACCGTAGGCGCAGGTGCAGGCATTTTCGTGCGCGGCGATGAAGGCGATGAAACCACAGGTGACGTGCTTAACCTCGGCACGCTCGGCAATCGCAATGACATCATTTACTCTAACACCAACGACGCGCTTGGTGGTCTGAGCGGTACGCTTGTCCTAGATGACGGCACCCTCCTCACCTTTGAGAACATTGAGAAAATCATCTGTTTCACACCCGGCACGATGATCGACACGCCATTTGGTACACGCGCGGTTGAAACGCTTAAAGCTGGTGATCTGGTGATAACTCGCGACGCGGGTGCGCAGCCGCTGAAGTGGGTTGGCGCACGCACCATGCCCTGCACGCCAGATACTGCACCGATCCTGTTCGAGGACGGCGCGCTGGAGGGACAAACCGCTCCTCTCATGGTCTCACCGCAGCATAAAATGTTGATCTCTCACTTCGCGGCGGAATTACTGTTTGGTCAGGACGAAGTCTTTTGCAGCGCGAAACACATGCTCGGACCCAAGGTGAAACGCATCGCGCGCAAGATGGTGACCTATGTCCACATTATGTTCGAGACTCATCAAGTGATCACTGCAAACGGCGTAGAAAGCGAAAGTTTCCATGCAGGTCCAGAAGGCATGAAAGCGCTGTCGGACACGTCCAAACAGGATCTTTTCAAAGCCTTACCAGCTTTGAAAACAGACCCTTACGCACATGGGCGCACAGCTTATCCATGCCTCAAATCGCACGAGACGACACTGTTGATGGAAGAAATCGCGATGGCCGAGCAGTGGCGTGCCACCCAACAAAATGCCGCTTAAGCGTTTTGCAAATGGCGCGTTTTTCGCGCTTGTGCAAAAGCTTTCACCGCCTCACCAAAGGCCGTGAATAAAGGCCGCGACACAGGATCGTCTTGCGCGTTCCACTCAGGATGCCATTGTACTGATGCGCTAAATCCGGGCGCGTCTTTCACATAAATCGCTTCGGGTGTGCCATCATCTGCGACCCCGTCAATCACGATGCGCGGGCCTGCGTCTTTGATGCCTTGACCATGCAGCGTGTTGGTCATGACTTCCTCGGCTTCAAAAATACGGTGAAAAACTCCGTCTTTGCTGAGGCTCACCTTGTGACGAATTTCGAATTTTTCCTCGAGTGTGCCATCAGGTGGCATGCGGTGGTTCATACGTCCCGGCAAATCACGGATCTCTGGATAAAGTGAGCCGCCCATCGCTACGTTCACTTCTTGAAAGCCACGACAAATTCCTAAAAACGGCTGTCCCGCTTCGACACAAGCGCGCACCAGCGGCAAAGCAATCGCATCGCGTGCACGATCAAAATCCCCATGCGCTTCGGTTGGTTCTTCGCCATATTCCTCGGGATGCACATTCGGCCGCCCCCCCGTCAGCAAAAAGCCATCACATTGCGCCATCAACTCAGGCACGCTCACATGGGCGGGATCTGCGGGGATCAACAAAGGCATACAACCAGAGACCTGCGCAATCGCATCCATATTCATCACGCCGCCTGTGTGAACAGGATATTCGTCATTCAAAAGCGTAAAGTTTGAAATGATGCCAACGATAGGACGCGTCATGAGAGTTCCTCACTGGGTGATGATTTATGATTGCAATATATGGCCCAGATGCGCAGGCTTGCAATGCATCATAGGATTTGAGCGATGGCGCAGTATAAATTGAACGATCCAGATTTTTTGCGCGATCCCACGTCAGTGCTTGCGCAAATGCGTGAAGAAGGACCGCTTGTGCGCACTAAATTGCCGATCATCGGGCAGTGTTGGGCAACGACTACAGATGCGGCCACGCGCGAAGTTCTAAAGGACGAAGCGTTATTCGCCCGCAATCCAGCCAATGCGGGCGGCAAGGACATTTCGCGATATTATTGGTTCTTGCCCCGCTTCATGCGCCCGTTGACGCGCAACATTCTCAGCCTTGACGGAGCCGAACACAAACGCATCCGCGCGGCTGTTGATCACAGTTTTTCGCGCGCTGCGATTGATGCGCTGCGCCCAGAAATAACACAGGTTGCTGATCAATATTTAGATCAGCTGGATCCGTCAAAACCTGTTGATATTACTCAAGATTACGCACGCATGTTGCCGCTGGATGTGATCAGCGCACTCCTTGGCATCAAGCCCGAGCTTCGCCAAAAACTGTCGCGTGCAATTGCTCCTATCTCTAAGCCGACGGGCATCATTGCACTGTTTACTGCGATGCCGGGTCTGTACAGAACGCAAAAACTATTGCGCGCAGAAATAGAAACGATCAGACACACCCAACGCAATGGATTGCTCAGCACGTTGATCCACGATGCAAGCAATGATCTGAGCGATGATGAAATTCTCTCGCTTGCTTTCGTCCTCTTTATCGCAGGCCATGAAACCACGCTTCATCTGATCTCTGACGCGGTTTTCGCGATATCAGATGGTGCGAAATTTAACGAACCCACCTCGCTTGCGATTGAAGAATTCATGCGGTTTTTCAGCCCAGTGATGATGACAAAACCGCTCTTTGTGCGCGAAACTCACGAACGTTTTGGCCAAACACTGCAACAAGGGGACAAGGTCATAGCGCAACTTATCGGCGCCAATCATGACCCTGACCGCTTCGAGAACGCCGCTGAAATTCAAACCGATCGCCGCCCGAATGCGCATATCGGATTTGGTTTTGGCCCACATGTTTGTCTTGGAATGCACCTTGCGCGCACAGAAGCGCAGATCGCCCTCGAACGGCTTTTCAATCGCTTTCCTGATTTAGAGCGCACGCCAAAAAATGCGCCGCCAGTTTACAGTGAGCGGTATGGTTTTCGTGGAATGAAAACACTTAAGGTTAATCTAAAACCCTAAATGTTTTCAATATTTTAAGAACCGAAACACAGGTTCACGGCTTAGCTCATGCGACGCTTGCCTTCAGTTCAAGGCGGCGCGCATGCAGAACCGGCTCTGTATATCCCGATGGCTGCGCGCGCCCTTTGAAGACCAGATCGCAGGCGGCCTGATACGCAATGGTGTCAAACCCCGGTGCCATTTTACGATAGAGGTTGTCACCCTCGTTTTGGCGATCAACGACTTCGGCCATCTTCTCCATCGCTGCGCGAACTTGTTGCTCTGATACGATGTCATGATGCAGCCAATTGGCCAAAGCTTGGCTGGAAATCCGGCACGTTGCGCGATCCTCCATCAGGCCTACATCGTTGATATCTGGCACTTTTGAACATCCAACACCTTGGTCGATCCAGCGCACCACATACCCAAGGATACCTTGCGCGTTGTTCTCGACCTCGCGTTGAATTTGCTCAGGGTTCCACTCTGCATATTTAGCCAAAGGGATCTCCAAAAGGGTCTGCACATTTGCGCGCCGCCCATTCGCTTTTATGCTGTCCTGCACCTTGAGAACATCAACCAAATGATAGTGCATCGCATGTAACGTTGCCGCGGTCGGGCTTGGCACCCAAGCACAACTCGCGCCAGACTTTGGATGGTCAATCTTTTGCTCAAGCATCGCGGCCATCAAATCCGGCATTGCCCACATGCCTTTGCCAATCTGCGCTTTGCCTTGCAAGCCACACTCAAGCCCGATGTCCACATTCAGGTTCTCATAAGCGCCAATCCAAGCTTTGCGCTTTATAAAATCTTTGCGGCTAAAAGGCCCCGCTTCCATCGAAGTGTGAATTTCGTCGCCGGTGCGATCCAGAAAACCGGTGTTGATAAATGCGACCCGTGCTTTTGCGGCACGAATGCATTCTTTAAGGTTGGCGGACGTGCGCCGCTCTTCGTCCATGATCCCGATCTTGACCGTGTTGCGCGGCAATCCAAGAATGTCCTCGACCTTTGCGAAAATCTCATCCGAAAACGTCACTTCCGCAGGCCCGTGCATCTTTGGTTTCACGACATATACAGAGCCATGCACGGAGTTGCCGCTCTCACGTTTTAGGTCATGCATTGCCAGCATCACCGTACACAGCGCGTCCATAAGACCTTCGCCGATCTCGGTGCCATCACGATCCAGAACCGCTGGGTTGGTCATCAGATGCCCGACATTACGCACCCACAAAAGCGCACGACCTTTCAATGTAACTTCGCCACCGTCTGGTCCGGTATAAACGCGATCTGCATGCAAGCGGCGCGTCATTTGCGTGCCGCCTTTCTCAAAGGTCTCTTCCAAATCCCCGCGCATCAGACCGAGCCAATTGGCATAGGCCACAACCTTATCCTCGGCATCCACGCAAGCGACGCTGTCCTCGCAATCCATAATCGCCGAAAGCGCGCTCTCCATAACGACATCAGCCAAACCCGCCTGATCGCGGCTACCAATCACATGCGTGCGATCAAATACCAATTCCACATGCAGACCATTGTTGCACAGGATTACGGCGTCCGGCGCTTTTGGATGGCCTTGATATCCAACGAATTTCTCAGGTTGCGCCAGTGGCAGATCGTCGATCAACAGCGCACCATCTTGGACATGATAGCGGCGCGCATCTGCATGAGATGTGCCTTGAACCGGGAAAATATCGTCTAGGAAAACCCGCGCGCGTGCCACGACACGTGCACCGCGACCTTTGTCATAGGCCCCTTTCGGTGGCAGGCTGCCCATCGCATCAGTTCCATAAAACCCGTCATACAAGCTGCCCCAACGCGCATTCGCAGCGTTCAGTGCAAAGCGCGCATTAGTGACCGGCACAACCAGTTGCGGCCCCGGCACGGTTGCAATCTCAGGATCAACATTTTGCGTTTCAATCTGAAAATCATCGCCCTCAGGCAGCAAATAACCAATCTCACGCAAAAACTCAAAGTATCCGTCGCGCGTGTCGCCGCCAGCTTTGTGGGTCTTATGCCACGCATCAATTTTGCTCTGGATCTCTTCGCGCTCGGCCAGAAGCGCACGGTTTTTTGGGCCAAAATCATGGGCCAAATCGGACAAACCTGCCCAAAATTGATCTGCACTCACATCTATGCCGTTCAAAGCGTCGTTTTCGATGAAATCAACAAGAACCTTGTCTACTTGAAGACCATGCTTTTCGATCCGTTGGGTCATGTCGTTCTCCCGAATATGTATGCCGTTGAATACTTTGCTTTGGTCGAGATAGGGCGAATGCTCAGTTGAGGCAAGCGAACGCACGGCGAAGGACTGTTCGAGATTTTCGAATAACGCCCCAATTACTTTGTGCGCCTGCATTTTTCCGAGCAAAAGCGGACGTTTTCCCAATCTCGCGCCCATTTCTTGCGCCATGTGAACGGCAGTCCACAACAGGCGCAAATCTTGCTTGGCAGGTTCTCTTTCTTTACGCCTTTTGGCATTACACTGTCCTTCTTTTCATTGCCCGCGCACTCCGTTAGCGTGCCCCAAACAACAGGAGCTCCCGATGCGTGACGCCGCCCCACAGACTATTTTCCTCAAGGATTACACACCTTTCGACTACATCGTTCAGGATGTGCATCTGACATTCAAACTTGCACCTCGCGCAACACGCGTCATCTCTCGCATACGCTTTGCGCCAAACCCGGACGCGAGCGATACGACTTTCTTTCTGCATGGTGAACAACTTGACCTGAAATGGGCAAAAATCAATGGCGCTGATATCGCACCGTCGATCACCCCGGAGGGGTTAACCGCTGAAGTCCCAGAAGGTGCGTTCACCTTTGAGTGCGAGGTCGAGATCAGCCCCGAAACCAACACGGCCCTTGAAGGATTGTACATGTCCGGCGGCATGTATTGTACACAATGTGAGGCCGAAGGTTTCCGCAAAATCACATATTACCCAGATCGCCCTGATGTCATGAGCACCTTCACAGTGCGCGTGGAGGGGCCACATCCGGTGCTTTTGTCCAACGGCAATCCCGCGACATCGGGCGAGCATTTCGCTGAATGGCACGACCCTTGGCCCAAGCCTGCCTATCTTTTTGCGCTGGTTGCGGGTGATCTCATTGCGCACCCTGATCGTTTCACCACGATGTCGGGTAAAGACGTTGAGCTGAATATCTATGTGCGCAAAGGGGACGAAAACAAATGCGCCTTCGGCATGGAAGCCCTCAAAAAATCAATGACTTGGGACGAAAAAGTCTATGGACGCGAATACGATCTCGACATCTTCAACATCGTTGCTGTCGATGATTTCAACATGGGCGCGATGGAGAACAAAGGCCTTAACGTCTTTAACTCTTCTTGCGTTCTCGCCTCGCCTGAGACGTCAACGGATGCCAATTTCGAGCGTATAGAAGCGATCATCGCCCACGAATATTTCCACAATTGGACCGGCAATCGCATCACCTGTCGCGATTGGTTCCAGCTGTGCCTAAAAGAAGGGCTGACCGTTTACCGCGACAGTCAATTCACCTCCGATATGCGCTCTGCCTCTGTCAAACGCATCAGCGATGTGATTGATCTGCGTGGTCGTCAGTTCGCTGAAGACGGCGGCCCTCTTGCCCATCCCGTGCGTCCTGACCGCTTTGTCGAGATCAACAATTTCTACACAGCCACCGTTTATGAAAAAGGGGCGGAAGTCATTGGCATGCTCAAAACCCTCGTCGGGGATGCGGATTACGCTAAGGCGTTGGACCTCTATTTCGAGCGCCACGATGGTGATGCCGCCACCATTGAGGATTGGTTGCAGGTCTTCGAGGAAGTTACAGGGCGCAACTTAAAGCGCTTCAAACGCTGGTATACCTCTGCGGGCACGCCACAACTGTCGGTTAAGGAAAGCTTCAAAAACGGTCGCTACAAACTCACCTTCCGTCAAGAAACTCCGCCCACACCCGGCCAGCCACAAAAGAAACCACGCGTTATCCCTATTGCTTTGGGGCTTTTGGATGAAAGCGGTGCAGAAGTTCTGCCGACGCAAATTCTAGAGATGGACAAGCGTCAGAAAAGCTTCAAATGGAAAGGATTGGCGAGCAAACCTGTGCCCTCAATTCTGCGCGGGTTCTCAGCACCTGTGATCCTGAAACGTGACACCGATGATGTCGAGCGCGCGTTCTTGCTGGCCCATGACACTGACCCCTTCAATCGCTGGGAAGCAGGTCGCGAGTTGGCCAAATCGACTCTTCTCAACATGATAGAAAATGGCGCGCCGCCCAATGCAGGCTATCTTGACGGCATGCTCGCAGTCTTGCGCGACGACACACTCGATCCCGCAACGCGTGCGTTGATGCTCGGGCTGCCAAGCCAGTCCGAACTTACACAAACCCTTTCTGACAAAGGCGTCGTGCCTGATCCGCAAGCCATCTACGAAGCGGTGCAAACGCTCAAACTCGCGATGGCGCAGCATATGCAAGACACCTTGCCGCGTGTTTATGCGCAGTGTCAGGTTGAGGGGCCCTACTCGCCTGATGCAGAACCTGCTGGCAAACGCGAACTCGCGATCGCGGCTTTGGGTCTTGGTTCACGACTAGATGGTGGCAAGGCGGCGAAAGAGCAATTCGCGCGCGCGGATAACATGACATTGCAGATATCAGCACTCGCGATCTTGCTACGCCAAAAAGTGGGTGACGCGGAACTCAGTGGATTTTATGAGCAATGGAAGCATGACCGTCTTGTGATGGATAAGTGGTTCGGCCTCCAAGTCAGTGCCGCAGCGCCTGAAGATGCAGCAGAAATTGCGGACAAACTGACGCAACATCCTGACTTCGATCATAAAAACCCAAATCGCTTCCGCGCTACACTTGGCGCACTTGCGGCGCATCACGCTGGCTTTCATCACATTTCAGGCCGCGGCTACACGCTGCTTGCGGATTGGCTCATCACGCTTGACCCGATCAACCCGCAAACAACTGCGCGGATGTGCGCCGCATTTCAGACCTGGAAACGCTACGACCTTAAACGCCAAGAGATGATCTTGGCAGAAGTCGATCGCATCCTCGCGCAACCAAATCTGAGCCGCGACACTTCTGAAATGCTGACCCGCATTCGATCAGCGTGAGCAGCTATGCCTTCAAACGTTCCGCGCGCAGCCCGCGCGCGGTTGGCTTTGTTGCACTTTGGTGGATCGTGTTATTCGCGCTCTACCTGTTTTTCAACGCCGCACCGGTCATCATTTTGGGTCTCGCAATCGTCAGCCTGCCTGCCCTCATCGATATCGGAAAAGGCGCGACATCTGAATTGCAGATCACACAGTCGGATATTTCTTGGCGCTCTGGCAGGCGTGCTGCGCAATTGCCGCGTGGCCAATTGAAGTCCGTACGACTGGACACAAGGCTCGATTTGACTTTGCGGATGACGCTGATCACGTATCAAGGCGGCAAAGTTCGCCTCCCTTATGAGTGCGTGCCACCTGCCCAGCAAATTGAAGCCGCCCTCAAAGACCAAGACATTCTCTACGAGCGGCACCACTTCACGCTACTGTCTTAGGGTCGCGCACGCGGGCGCACCGAATTAAGCGCACGGCAATAATTTTGGGAACGCGTCCAAGCGGAAATGTCCTTGCGTTTCGAGCCAATCCGCATCGGCCCCCAATCCGCAGCAACGCCGCGCCAGCGCTTGTCTTTGCTTGCCATTACTTTGTCGCGCGGCATCACAACCGTTAAAATGCGCACCGCGCAACTCAAATTTGAGGGTCCATGCTTGAGGCCCTCTCTGCTCGGTGCCAAGCATTTATACCCCCGCGCTGTCGCAGGTAAAATCTGCAGAAGACCGTACCAACGGCCATTCCCGCCGACCGCATCTTGGCGATATGTGCTTTCGTGTTTGGCAAGCGCGGACATAAATCCCGCCCAAAACGCCGCGCGCTGATCTTCAGAAGCATCCGGATAAGCAGGACACCACTCAGCGATATCGCGCGGAACCGTTTGCAAAATTGGCTTACCATGAGATTTTAGCGCAGATATCGCAGAACGCGTCCAAATGCGACCCGCGGGACGATGATCCCAACGTGCTCGTGGCACAACATCGCCATCTCTTCTGTTCGGGCGCAAACTTTCTTCAGGGGCACGCGACAGAGGCTCAATTACATTAACCATTTCGCTTGAAATGGGGCGCATCATAGGCCGCGTGACAGCATCAGTCGCAAAGGTTGCAGCCGGTATTAAGCAGAACAAAACCGCTGAAAATACCCTATAAGATGAATTCCTCATGAATTGAGTGTCGCAATGTTTCGTTTAGGAACGCAAGCCACAAGCTGCCCCAATCAACGTATTTTTGATTTGGAAACAGTTTGTTCATGCCAGTTGCCCGCCACTTTTGCGCCCGAATGCAGGGTCATAACTGCTCTCAACGCATCAAACCGAATACTGAAGGCTGCCCCAATATGTCCCTGCTCAAAACCCTGACGGCTCGTCTACCGAGAACACGTATTTCCACACGGAAATCCAAACCGACGACGTCCCGTGCATCTCCCGAACAGATGCGCACCCCTGATCTGGACAAGCTCTTGGTGATTCCTGTTTCAAAAGAACCACATGAAGAGCAGATGCGCAGCTATCACTTTAACCAAGGTCAGTTTTTGGCACGCCAAGAGCGATGGGACGATCTAACCACACTCGTCATTCAAGAAGACATGTCGCGTCGCGCGTCCGGCGGCGGCATGCCAATTGCGGAACTGCTGTGCCAAGGCGCGCGTTCCGATGTGGTTGCACTCGCAGAGCACCTTTTGATTGACGGAACCCCTGAGGAAAATCGCCCTTTGAAAGATGCGATTTCAGCTCTTGAAGAGATTTTAGGAGAATATCCCAACAATCACATTATCGCGACAATTGTCGCTATGGCGCATCTAGACATCGGCTATGCTTGGCGCGGAACCACGTCCCTTCCGGACACCCCCGCGCGCAATCTCGAGGCGTTTGAGCTTCATTGCAAACGCGCAGGACAAGTCCTCGATGCGTTTTGCGGCATTGAATTAAACAGTCCGCTCGTCACATCCGCACGTTGCGCATTGCTTGTGGGTTCGCCTGAAGCGCCTGACCGCGCGGCAGATGATTACGAGGATTTGATCGATCTTGCGCCAAGCCAACAAAGGCACATTCGTGCTTTAGGCCATCACATGCTTCCGCAATGGTTTGGCAGCTATGCCACATTAGAATTGGAGGCACGCCGCACAGCTGCACGTACTCAAGATGTTTGGGGCGACGGCGCTTATACTTGGGCGTTTTTTGATGCTCTACTTGTTGATCCCAAATCTGCATCAGTTTTAGACGTCCCGTTCTTTCTGGAAGGTTTACGCAATATTTTGGAACGCTCCGAGGATCAGCACAACGCAAACCTATTTGCGTCCTTTGCAGCCGTTTCTATCCCAAAGGCCGCGCAACGCTGTACCGATGATTTGCTCGCTTCTGCAGCGCTTGAGAGCATACAGACCGCTGCTCAGTGGATTTTGACAGACCATTTGCATGAACTGCACCCTCTGATCTGGGGGCATGCAATGGAAGGTTTCGACAATCAAGCGCGCATAGCATCGATTGATGCGTTGTTTAAGCAAGGCCAAGAGAAAGCAAACCAAGTTTTTGTGAACTTCTTTGGTGACCAAATGCTAAAGGGCAACGCCCTGATCTTCACACCACAGGGGCTCTACGTCCAACGCGCTTAGATACATAGTCTATCCAGACTCGTTTAACTTCATCAAAAAAGCAGCCTTTCCAAACAAAACCTCATTATTGGTTCGTGGAAAGCTGTTAAAAACATTTTGTTTTCCGGCGCTTCGCTTTTTAGCAAGCGACGTAAGATCTTCACGTCTGAGCATCGCCTTTTGTGGTGTCGTTCTCAGTGCCAAAAAGCTAGACTTGGCGCTTTCAATGACATCATCAAGCGATTGCTCTACCGACCATTCAAACGCTTCTGAATCGACAGCAATCAGTTTCTTTACATCTGCCGAAAACTCGAACTTGTCTTTTTCCATTAGCCTCTTGACGGAGTCTTCTAATTCCCCTTTTCGAAGGAACTGATCCGCATTCAGCGGAATGGCCAAAGCAGAAGTACCCATCGAAAACACCAGATCTGCATTTTCAAAGGTATCCTTCAAACGCATATGCAAAAGACCTAACACCTTATCGTGCCAAAAATTTGGAACCATTGAGAATAGAAAATTCGCGTGGCGAATTCGGACAACCAAAAGACCTGCAGGTGTTTGCATGGTTCCAGCGTTTACGCGCAGCTTCACCTCGCGTTCAAACGCTGGTTTTGTCCAAGCTCCGTGGTCAGGATCGTACATAATCGAAGCTGCAATCCGCCCTTCTTTTGCGATGCGCTGCTGCTCTACATTCAGCAAATACCCCCCTAGCGTAATTGAAATCGCATTCAAGATGGTAAAGGGCAAAGATGCGTTTGTTAAGAACCAGTTACGCGCCTCTTCAGGTAAAATCCATGCTGCGTTCAGATGAGCGGAAATCAAGAGCGAGAGCAAGAACATGTGATGCAATCTTCTTTCTGGAAATGAGCGCGTGACCTTTTCCCAGAGCGCGGCAACAGCCCATACAATCAGCATTGCCAAAATTGCTGAAGGCAAGCCAATTCCACCAATATGGAACCGTGTGCCCGCTGCAATCAGGAAACAAATCAAGGATGCACGCCACCCAAGAAACGCAGCGCATAGGGCGAGAGGCACGTTTCGCAGATCAATGATCAGCCCGTCCATCGGTTCCAGAGGCATGTTCATCTGCAACCACGCAACACCACCAAACGCGACACCCATCAGAATTTCTGCATAGTACCGGCTCAGAAAAAGTCTTTGAATGTGCCCGTAAGCCATTGATAGAACGAAAATAAGCGCCAAAGATCCGACTAAGTCAAACCAGATAGTTGCAAAATATAACATGTTAAGTTTCCCCTTCTCGCAGCGCTTTTCTAGGCGCAAAACTTTAACGCGCACTTAAAGGATCAATGTTTAAAGAACTTTAGCTGCCCCGAACAAAACCGCGCACCTACCGCAGCCCCTTGCCCCCTTTCCGCCACTCGCATAAAACGCATCAAACTTCTTGATTTCGTGGACACGCACAATGCTCGATCTGACCTTTGAAAGCCCCAAGATTAAAACCATCGCCGGCGCGAAACACGATTGGGAACTTGTGATCGGCATGGAAGTTCACGCGCAGGTTTCGTCAAACTCGAAACTTTTTTCAGGCGCTTCGACACAGTTCGGCGCTGAGCCAAATTCCAACGTCGCTTTCGTTGACGCGGCGATGCCTGGAATGCTCCCTGTTATCAATGAGTTTTGCGTTGAGCAGGCTGTGCGTACGGGCCTTGGTCTCAAAGCTGAAATCAATCTATTCTCGGCGTTTGATCGCAAGAACTACTTCTATCCTGACCTGCCCCAAGGCTATCAAATCAGCCAGCTCTACCACCCGATCGTTGGCGAAGGGGAAGTCATCGTGGACATGGAACCTGGCATCGCCCGCCGCGTTCGCATTGAGCGCATTCACCTAGAGCAGGATGCGGGCAAATCTATTCACGACATGGATCCGAACATGTCTTTCGTTGACGTCAACCGGACCGGTGTCGCCTTGATGGAAATCGTTTCGCGCCCTGATATTCGTGGCCCGGAAGAAGCGGCCGCATTCGTTGTGAAATTACGTCAAATCTTGCGCTACCTCGGCACGTGTGACGGCAATATGCAAAGCGGCAGCATGCGGGCAGACGTTAACGTTTCTGTCTGTTTGCCCGGTCAATACGAGAAATTTATCGAAACTGGTGATTTCGGCCATCTCGGCACGCGTTGCGAGATCAAAAACATGAACTCCATGCGCTTTATCCAGCAAGCAATCGACGTAGAAGCCAAGCGCCAGATTGCAATTATCGAAGCTGGTGGAAAAGTCGATCAAGAAACGCGTCTCTACGATCCTGACAAGGGTGAAACCCGCTCTATGCGGTCCAAAGAAGAGGCGCATGACTACCGCTATTTCCCCGACCCCGATCTCCTACCTTTGGAGATTGAACAGGCTTGGGTTGATGATATCGCCAAAACGCTTCCAGAGCTTCCCGACGAGAAAAAAGCGCGGTTTGTCAAAGGCTTCAACCTATCTGAATATGATGCCTCTGTCCTGACTGCGGACGTAGATAGCGCAGGCTTCTTCGAAGCTGTCGCTGAGGGCCGTGATGGCAAACTCGCCGCAAATTGGGTGATCAACGAGCTCTTTGGTCGTCTCAAAGCGGACGAGAAAGACATCACAAGCAGCCCGATCACCCCTGCGCAACTCGGCGGGATCATCGACTTGATCAAGGCTGACACCATCTCTGGCAAAATCGCCAAGGACCTGTTCGAAATCATCTACACAGAGGGCGGCGATCCGGCCGAAGTGGTCGAAGCACGTGGCATGAAACAGGTCACCGACACAGGCGCGATCGAAGCGGCGGTCGATCAGATTATCGCCGACAATCCAGCACAGGTGGCCAAGGCGAAAGAGAACCCGAAACTCGCCGGTTGGTTCGTCGGTCAGGTGATGAAAGCGACGGGTGGCAAGGCCAATCCCAAGGCCGTCAACCAGATCATCGCCGCGAAGCTGGCCGAGTAGATGAGCGGTCCGCACCGCTCCTCCCTGCTCACCGTCAAACCGGAGTGGATCGATCACAATGGCCATCTCAACATGGCCTATTATAACGTGCTGTTTGACAACGCCGCCGATGAATTCTTTGCGGAGTTCGGCATCGGTTTGGAATACATTCAACGCACGGGGTTTTCCACCTTCTCCGCTGAGTTTCACGTATGCTACCTGCGTGAAATCCACGAAGGCAACCAAGTCTACGTGACCTCGCAGCTCCTTGATCTCGATGAAAAACGCTTTCATTTCTTTCAAGAATTGCACCACGCTGACGGCTGGCTGTCTGCCACGGGCGAAGGTCTTGGGCTGCACGTCGATCTGGCTGGCCCCAAGGTCGTTCCGATGCCGCCTGAAACCTACGACAAGATCGCGGCGATCTATGAAGACCACCGCAACCTTCCCCGCCCCGCACGCGCGGGACGCAGGATTGGGATCAAGCGCAAGTAACGCTTAGGGGCGCTGCACGACGAGGGCGATGTAGCAGCCCGTCAACACTTGGTTCGCGAGTTCTTTATCAACGATCCCAACGCACAAGCCCCCATAGGCCAGTGCCGCTCCCGCATAGACCACGCGGTGGCACCACAAGGCTTTGGCAACTCCAGTCACACTTTTACGAACACGCTTCAACATTTTTCAATCCTTTAAGTTGAGCGTCGCGTCCGACGCGGTTAACATCATGATTGGATTGAATATATCGAGGCGCCCGATGATTATCGTTGCGCTAAAGATGTGGTGCCCAAGTTGGGCTTTGTTGTTGGGAGTTGTGGAAGGTTATGGACCTCATCGCCCTCGGTGCCTTGATCCGCGCGAAACGCGGCCAAGCGAAGATCACACAAGAAACGCTCGCGCTGGATGTTTTTGGCGATTCGACCCGTAAAGGCGATATCAGCCGGATCGAGAATGGCAAAACGAACCCGCAAGAGGCGACGCTGCAAAAGCTGTGCGCTGCGCTGAGTATTTCCGAGGAAGAAATGCTCCCCATTCGCACCGCCCGCCGTGCCGATGAACAACTCGCCAATATCCCGTGAAGTGGTCCTACTAATTCGGACAGGTTTGTGGCTCAGCTAAGATGTAATCGGG
>NZ_MLCB01000217.1 GCF_001890925.1 Planktotalea frisia | reverse complement strand
ATGCTGAAGCGTATAACAACATGGGCAATGCTCTCAAAGATCAAGGCAAGCTGGATGAGGCGATAGCAGCTTACAACAAAGCGCTCTCAATCAAGCCTGATTATGCTGAAACGTATAACAACATGGGCGTTACTCTCCAAGATCAAGGCAAGCTGGAGGAGGCGATAGCAGCTTACAACAAAGCATTGTCCATCAAGCCTGATTATGCTGTAACGCATAGAAATCTTAGTGGGTTGATTAAATATAAACGTAACGATCCTCAAATTAGTAGCGTTGATGAATTGTTGAAGCGTCTTGATTTGAAGGATGCAGATCGATGCCACCTTCTATACGCTTTTGCAAAAATGAACGAAGACCTTGGGTGCTTTGAAGCTGCCTATGATAACTATGTTGTTGGTGGGGCACTTAGGAAAAAATTATTAGCTTATGATTTGCGACACGACAGAGCCTTGTTTGCAAAGATTAGGGAAGTTGCATCAAGCCTGAACGACTTTGATTCCACACCACCAAATGCAAAAACTTCCCATACTCCGATTTTCATTTTGGGAATGCCCAGATCTGGGACAACTTTAGTCGAGCAAATAATTGCCTGCCACTCTCAAGTTCAAGGCGCTGGTGAATTAAATTTCTTGGGTAACTTAGGCAACTCAATCGCATGTGGCGCTAAGCCCCTAACACCAGATAGCATGACAAAACTTCAAGTGAAATACTTGGATGAGTTGGCTAAACTTTCTAATGGTCACCAGTTTGTCACAGATAAAATGCCCCACAACTTTCTCTATATTGCACTGGTTTTGAAAGCATTACCTGAAGCTAAAATCATTCATGTCAAGCGCAATCCAGCTGCCACCTGCTGGTCAAATTTCAAGCACTACTTTCAATCAAATGGACTGGGCTATAGCTATGACCTGAGCGATACTGTCCAGTACTTCAGTTTGTATCAGGATTTGATTGATTTTTGGGATGATCTCTATCCAGACCAGATTTATCATTTGGATTACGACAGGCTAACCGTCGATCAGGAGCTTGAAACTAGGCAGCTTGTTGAGCATTTGGGACTTGATTGGGAAGATGCTTGCTTATCGCCCCATGAAAACAAGCGGAGTGTCCGAACAGCTTCCCAGCAGCAGGTCAGGGAGAAAATGTATTCTGGAAGTTCAGAGGCTTGGCGTAAATTTGAGCCATATCTAAATGGGGCATTTGATGAGTTTGTGACCCAATAAAAGCCTTCATGCGCCAATGACACTGACCAATCGGTTGGGCTACTAAGTCGCTTCGGGACTTGATGATAGTAGAAAATTCACGATCCAGTCACGATGTTTTTGAGCGTATCTTAACTGTATGATATCATGTGGTTAATCATACCTTCCAGTTCTCCAAGCGTTAAGCTTGCGATCATACGTATTTCGAAGGGCTGCTCTTTGGGCGGCCCTTTTTTTATTGAGTGCGTAAACGCACGCTTTATTAGTAAACCTCCGCCGAGGGCCGTCTGGCTGCTGGGCTGTGAGATCGTTTATCGAGT
>NZ_MLCB01000216.1 GCF_001890925.1 Planktotalea frisia | reverse complement strand
CCGATTACATCTTAGCTGAGCCACAAACCTGTCCGAATTAGTAGGACCACTTCAGGAAGCGGGTGGTCGGATCGTTCGAAATTTGTTAGATTGTCTCTAAACTGAGAACAAAAGGCACAAAATCATGGCAAAGAGCACCACTTCGAGAACAACAACTACAAGTCGTAGCGCGCCCAAAACGTCCAGTGCCGCGACATCTAGCAAGACAACCAAGGAAGAAGCCGCAAAATCAGCGGTGACTTCCCAGCCGAAACCCGTCGTGGTAACCGATAGTACGCGTGTTGTTTCGGATCCGGCACTCAAAAAGAAAGAGCTGATCGACGCGGTCGTTGAGCGTTCTGGCATCAAAAAGAAAGACGCAAAGCCCGTGATTGAAGCGATGCTGGCTATTCTTGGCCAGACCCTTGCAGACGGGCGCGAACTTAACTTGCAGCCGCTTGGTAAGGTAAAGATCAATCGCGCTAAAGACGTGCAGGGCGGTAAAGTTTTGGTCACAAAAATACGTCAAAGCAATCGCGTTCCGAGCCCATCGCAAGAAGCGGCAGAGTAAAACTGTTTAAGCAAAGTGGGGCGCACCACAATCGCATTGCGCCCACAACAGACTGAGCTACTTTCATCAGACGAAATCAGACGAAATCAGACGGAAGTAGCGCTGAAAACATGCCTTTTCAAAAGTTTTATTTACTGCGGCACGGTCAAACCGAGTGGAATGTTGCGCGTCGACTTCAAGGGCGGCTTGATTCTGAGCTAACGCAGATCGGGCAGGCTCAGGCGCTGCGACAAGCCGAAATTATGTGTCCTGTTCTCGCGAAAAATCCAAACCTTTCAATTCTTTCTAGCCCTCAAGGACGTGCCCTAACGACGGCAAAGATTGCGACAAACGCGCAAGAGTTCAAAATCATGACAGACCCTCGTCTGCGCGAAATAAGCGCGGGGAGCTGGGATGGATGTTACCTGGCGGATATTGAAGAAAGTCACGCTTCGCTCTTCAATCAGGCTCGCAATCCGTTTGAATTGATGTTTCTCGCACCTGACGGGGAAGGTGCGAGCGCGGTGCAAACGCGTTGCGAGGATTTCCTGAACCAACAATCCGCGCCTGCGATGTTGGTGACACACGGCGCGACACTGTGTGTTTTAAGGGGGATTTTGCGCGGATTGAGCTTTGATGACACGCTAGACTTGGGCCATGAACAGGGCTGTGTTTACGTGATTGAAAACGGTAAAGAAACGATCTTACGTTAAACTCAAAAAAGCGTAATTTTTGAGTTGCGCGAGCGAAAAGAACTGTCTAAACGACGCACATCGGGTGATTAGCTCAGTTGGTAGAGCGCTTCCTTTACACGGAAGATGTCGGGAGTTCGAGTCTCTCATCACCCACCATTCAGGCAACTGAATGAGCAGTGAGCGGTTGTAGCTCAGTTGGTTAGAGTACCGGCCTGTCACGCCGGGGGTCGCGGGTTCGAGTCCCGTCAACCGCGCCACCACTGCTTGAGAGGCTCCCTTCGGGGAGCTTTTTCATTTTTAGGTGCTGGTTTTTGTGCGTCTTCGGTTTTCAGAAAAACCTATAGAAAGAATGGGATAAGCGGCTTGACCCACAGAGCTTGTTGTCCTATTGCGATTTTTATGCGCGGTTGTAGCTCAGTTGGTTAGAGTACCGGCCTGTCACGCCGGGGGTCGCGGGTTCGAGTCCCGTCAACCGCGCCACCACTGCTTGAGAGGCTCCCTTCGGGGAGCTTTTTCATTTTTAGGTGCTGGTTTTTGTGCGTCTTCGGTTTTCAGAAAAACCTATAGAAAGAATGGGATAAGCGGCTTGACCCACAGAGCTTGTTGTCCTATTGCGATTTTTATGCGCGGTTGTAGCTCAGTTGGTTAGAGTACCGGCCTGTCACGCCGGGGGTCGCGGGTTCGAGTCCCGTCAACCGCGCCACTTTTCCTAAGTTTTGTAAATCAAGCGTTTTGCGGCTTTGCGCAAACATCTGCTGTGTGCTCGCTCGGGAAGAATTCCCTGTCTAACGATGGTTTCGCCCCGAAAGCTGCATGCATTACGGCCATAAGTTTCGCGGCGAAACCGTATTGCTATGCTGATAAAGCGTCCAGAATTCGCGCCCATGAGCGAATGCCTTTGTGAAAGCTTTCCAGATCGTATTTCTCGTTAGGGGAGTGAATTTGATCGTCGTCTTTGCCAAAGCCGATGAGCATTGCATCGACGCCTAGGATGTCCTTGAAATGGCCCGCGATCGGGATCGAGCCGCCACAGCCCACATAGGCCGCAGGGTTTGGCCACTCATCGCTGAGTGCTTTGCGTGCTTTTTCAAACGCAGGATCCTTGATCGACATTTGGCTCGCTTTAGAGCCTTTACCGAGCGGGAATTCGACCGTGTAGTCTTCAGGCAAGCAACTGCGAACATATGTCTCGAACGCTTCGTGAATCGCATCGGGGTCTTGCTGACCCACAAGGCGGAAGCTGATTTTCGCGCCGGCTTCTGCAGGGAGCACGGTTTTGAAACCATCGCCCGCATAGCCGCCCCAGATGCCATTGACGTCACACGTTGGCCGCGACCAGATCATTTCGAGCGGTGTTCGGTCTTGTTCACCCGCTGGAACGCTAAGACCAACGTCGCCCAAGAATTTCGCATGATCAAATCCAAGCCCTTGCCATTGCGCGCGAATTTCATCGGCAAGTTCGGGTACGGCGTCGTAAAAACCGGGCAATGTGATGCGTCCAGTCCCGTCGTGTAGACCTGTGATGATGTTACTCAACACGCGGATCGGGTTCATCGCAACGCCGCCATACATACCAGAGTGCAAATCGCGATCCGGCCCTTTGACGATGATTTCCTCGGCGACAAGCCCGCGCAACATAGTGACGATGGAGGGCACTTTGCTCTCAAACAACCCTGTGTCACAGATGAGGGCGATGTCTGATTTCAGCTCTTCTGCGTTCTTGACCATGAAAGGTACAAGTGAGGGTGAGCCGCTTTCTTCTTCGCCTTCAAAGAAGAAGCTGATCTTGCAAGGAAGTGAGCCATGCACGTCTTTCCATGCGCGGCAGGCTTCCACGAAGGTCATCAACTGGCCTTTGTCATCGGACGAGCCACGACCACTAATAACTTTGCCCGCAGGGGTATCTTCAATTGCAGGCTCGAAAGGGGGTGTGTCCCAAAGATCAAGCGGATCAACGGGTTGTACGTCGTAATGACCATAAAACATCACATGTGGACCGTCGCCATCGATATGGCCAACAACCATCGGATGGCCGGGTGTTAGACGTTTGGACGCGTCCGCACCGAGCATTTTCAAGTCCGCCACCAGCCAATCGGCAGCATCATCGCAATCGCGTTTGAAAGCAGGGTCGGTCGAAACAGAAGGAATACGCAAAAGGTTGAGCAAGCGTTCTGTTGCATTGGGAAGATCGTCGTCGATCTTTGCAAGGACGGCATCAAGAGACATGAGTGGGTATTTCCGTATATGTGAGAGCGTTGAGCGGACGCTATCATGCTGTGCGCGACTGTCCAGATAACGCTGTGTTTCCATATCTAGGACGCAGAAAGTTTAAGATTGATTTAGACCAAGGCTGCGACATGTCGTGCACTGCTAATGTGTTGCCTACGACCTATGTAGTCGTTAAGTATTCTGAAATTGGAATATAGACGAGATCCGCGCCAATGCGTTGCTTTTAAAGTAAAGTGATTGGTTTCGCTTAATGGTATCAGGGGGAGACATCGCTTGGATTATACAGCGCAACTCGACGCGAGTTTGCAGCGCCTTCACGATGAGGGCCGCTACCGCACGTTCATCGATATTGAACGTGAAAACGGTCAATTTCCAAATGCGACTTGGCGTAAAGCAGATGGTAGCGAGCAAGCGATCACTGTTTGGTGCGGCAATGACTACCTCGGAATGGGACAGAATCCTGTTGTTTTGGAAGCCATGCACGAAGCGCTCGAGGCGACGGGCGCGGGGTCTGGCGGCACGCGCAACATTTCAGGCACAACGGTTTATCATAAACGCCTAGAGGCGGAGTTGGCGGACCTGCATGGCAAAGAATCAGCTCTGTTGTTCACGTCTGCCTATATCGCCAATGATGCGACGCTCTCGACATTACCCAAGCTGTTCCCCGGTTTGATCATTTATTCCGACGCTTTGAATCACGCATCAATGATTGAAGGTGTCCGCCGCAACGGTGGCGCGAAACGCATTTTCCGGCATAACGATGTGGCGCATTTGCGCGAGCTTCTGGAGGCGGATGACCCTGATGCACCCAAGCTGATTGCCTTCGAATCAATCTATTCGATGGACGGCGATTTCGGCCCGATAGAGGCGCTTTGTGATCTCGCAGATGAGTTCGGAGCGCTGACCTATATCGACGAAGTGCATGCCGTTGGCATGTACGGTCCACGTGGGGCAGGGGTTGCCGAGCGTGACCGTCTGATGCACCGTTTGGACATCATCAACGGCACCCTCGCAAAAGCATATGGCGTCATGGGTGGCTACATAGCTGCGTCTGGCAAGATGTGCGACGCGATCCGCTCTTACGCGCCTGGGTTTATTTTTACCACGTCATTGCCGCCAGCAGTTGCGGCCGGGGCCGCCGCATCCGTGGCTTATCTCAAGCTTCACCCAGAGCTGCGCGAGCAACATCAAACGCAAGCTAAGATATTGAAAACACGACTGAAAGGGATGGGCCTGCCGATCATCGATCATGGCAGTCACATAGTCCCTGTAATGGTTGGAAACCCGGTTCATACCAAGACGCTGTCTGATATGCTGCTTGAGGACTTTGGGATTTACGTTCAGCCGATCAATTTCCCCACAGTTCCACGAGGCACAGAGCGTCTACGCTTTACGCCCTCTCCTGTGCATGGGCCGAGCGAAATGGACAAGCTTGTCAAAGCGATGGACAATCTTTGGTCGCAGTGTGCGCTGAATCGTGCCGAATTAACGGCTTAACCCTTATTTCGTGCAGAATCGCTTGCAGCGTGTTAACCTCTCGCGGATAAGGCCATAGTCTGAGTCGGACTTGTGGATAAGTTGGTTACAGACCGGTAACGCAGGTGAGCAACGCGTAGCATGGGGCAGAGCGAATGATCAGGCGCAAAAAATCGCGTAAGGTTGAAGAAGTAGACGTCGCCCCAAAGGGGTTTGACGACTACGAACTGCAACTTGGTGATATGATGCGCGGCGAGCGTGCGACCCTTGGAAAATCGCTTCTTGATGTGCAGCGCGAACTCAAGATCAAAGCATCCTACATTTCCGCGATTGAGAACGCTGACCCATCTGTGTTTGAAACCCCCGGTTTCATCGCAGGGTATGTGCGCTCCTACGCACGTTACCTGAACATGGACCCCGAGCGCGCCTTTGATATTTTCTGCCGCGAAAGTGGTTTTTCCACCGCGCACGGCATGTCCGACGAAGCGTCGAGCATCAAAAAATCCCGCGCCGCTGAAATTATCGCGAGCTCGTCTATTGGCCGCGACCCGTTTGCGCAACCAAGCACACCGTTTGTTCCAACGAATGACGCGTTCATGTCGCGCGTTGAGCCGGGCGCGATTGGATCTACACTGGTTCTGGTCACGCTGCTCGGTGCGATTGGCTTTGGTGGCTGGACAGTTTTGAACGAAGTCCAACAAGTGCGCGTCGCGCCTGTTGATGAAACACCGATTGTGTTGACCGACCTTGACCCAATTGCACGCGCCACTGCGCCTGTTGTTCAGTCGCAAGACGATGTCACAGCAGGTTTAGCGGCTCCTAGCAGCGATGGTTTGGACCGCCTTTATCGACCAAAGGCGCTTGATACGCCTGTTCTGGTAGCACGCGATGCACCGATTTCTATGATCAATCCGCAAAGCTTTGGGGCCTTCGCCGCAGAGCAAACTCAAGCGGCCGCGTTAGAAGCACAACCAACATTGCTTGCCGATGGAACAGTGCAAGTCGCGCCGAACGGCGTCGCTGTTCCACAGGTTGTTGAGCAAATCCCGGGGCAGGTCCAACTGGTTGCGGTGCGTCCTGCTTGGGTGCGCGTCAGTGCGGCGGATGGAACTTCCGTGTTTGAGGGTATCTTGAACGCGGGCGACACCTATCCGATCCCAATGACCGAAGATCCAGCAACGCTGCGTGTCGGCGAATCCGGTGCGATCTACTTTGCGGTGAATGGTCAGCACTTTGGACCAGCCGGACCGCGTGGTCAGGTGACATCGAAAGTGGCGCTGTCTGCGGACGCTTTGACGCAGAAATATGAAGTAGCCGACATTAGCGCCGATCAAGACCTCGCGCGTGTCGTGGCAGAGGTCCAAGGGCTTCAACTTCCGACAGAATAAGCTGCTTTAAAGCGGCTCTCCTCATTGCCTGATTTGCGCCTGCGCCCTATGTTGGGCGTAACAATTTGCACGTGCGTAAAGGGAATCCCAATGTCGCTCAATCATGTCCGCCCTTGGAAAAACATCTACCGTCGCAAATCGCGTCAGATCATGGTGGGCAACGTGCCTGTTGGGGGCGACGCGCCGATTGCGGTGCAAACGATGACGAACACGGATACCTCTGATGTGGCCGCTACTGTGGCGCAGGTCCAAGCGGCTGCAGAGGCGGGGGCAGATATCGTGCGTGTTTCGACACCTGACGAGAGCTCCACAAAAGCGCTGAAAGAAATCGTGCGCGAAAGCACGGTTCCTATCGTTGCTGACATTCATTTCCACTACAAGCGCGCGATTGAAGCGGCTGAAGCAGGCGCTGCTTGCCTTCGGATCAATCCGGGAAATATTGGCGACGAAAAGCGTGTCAAAGAGGTGATCCAAGCTGCAAAGGATCATGGTTGCTCTATCCGTATTGGTGTGAACGCTGGCTCGCTTGAGAAGCATCTCCTTGAAAAATATGGCGAACCTTGCCCTGATGCGATGGTTGAAAGTGGCCTGGAACATATCCGTATTCTGCAGGACAACGATTTTCATGAGTTCAAGATCAGCTGCAAAGCCTCTGATGTGTTCATGTCCGCAGCCGCTTATCAGCAGTTGGCAGAAGCCACAGACGCGCCGATCCATCTTGGCATTACGGAAGCGGGTGGCTTGGTCAGCGGGACGATCAAATCCGCGATTGGTCTTGGGAACCTGTTGTGGATGGGGATTGGTGACACGATCCGTGTGTCCTTGTCCGCTGACCCTGTCGAAGAGGTGAAGGTTGGATTTGAAATCCTGAAATCGCTCGGTCTGCGCCATCGCGGCGTGAACATTATTTCGTGCCCGTCCTGTGCGCGCCAAGGTTTTGATGTGATCAAAACAGTCGAAGCACTTGAGCATCGTTTAGAGCATATCAAAACCCCGATGAGCCTGTCGATTATCGGCTGCGTGGTGAATGGTCCCGGCGAAGCGTTGATGACGGACGTTGGATTCACGGGGGGCGGCGCCGGTTCGGGCATGGTGTACCTTGCAGGTAAGCAAAGCCACAAACTAAGCAATGAGCAGATGGTTGACCACATTGTCGAACAGGTGGAAAAACGTGCAGCAGTGATTGATGCGGAAATGGCCGCTGACGATGTGCAGGCGGCTGAATAGCCTAAACTGATGGCGCAAGGCACTGGAGTTAAACCAAAGTTCGCGGAGTTTTTCTCTGGTGGTGGCATGGTGCATGCGGCCCTTGGGGCGCGGTGGGACTGTGTGCTGGCCAATGATATCGACGCGATGAAATGCGAGACCTACCGCCAGAATTGGGGCGGCGCGCATTTGCTTGAGGGGGATGTTGCGGGGCTGAGCGCGGACACGCTCTATCGAGATCTCGATCTGGTTTGGGCATCAAGCCCCTGTCAGGACTTCAGTTTGGCGGGCAAAGGCAAAGGGCTTAAGGGGCTGCGCAGCGGTGTTTTTTATCACTGGATGCGTTTGCTGAGCCAAGGTGTCAAAGCTGGGTTTGCCCCGAAAGTGATTGCCTTCGAGAATGTCACAGGGCTGATGAGCCGTGGGAGTGGACAGGATTTCACGCATGTTCTCAATTCTTTAGCGGGGCTTGGGTACCGCGTTGGCGCGCTTGAGATAGACGCGCGTCACTTCGTGCCTCAAAGCCGTCCGCGTCTGTTTGTGATCGCATTGCGCAAAGATATCGCTCACGAGGGGCTGACATTGGCCGCACCCACGGGGATGTTTCACACGGAAAAGCTGCGTCGTTACGTGCATGCCGCGAGCGCGAATTTGAAAACAGAATTTACGTGGTGGGCGCATCAACCGCCGGCACTGAGCACGACCTCGATGGTGGATATCGTAGATCGCAAGCCCGACACAGCTTGGCACACAGATACGAAAGTCGACGCCCTTTTGGACATGATGTCCGAGCCGAGCGCGGCACGGATTGGCTTGGCACGCAGAACCGGAAAACGCGAGATTGGCTTGCTTTATAAACGCGGTCGACCTGATGAAAACGGTAAGATCCGTCAACGCGCAGAGGTGCGGTTTGACGGGATCGCAGGCTGTTTGCGCACACCTGCGGGTGGCTCGTCTCGTCAGACGATTATGTTCGTGAAGGGCAATTCCGTGAAAGCGCGTTTGCTCTCAAGCAAAGAAGCGAGCCGTTTGATGGGGCTGCCTGAGAGCTATAAAATGCCGACGCATTACAACAGCGCGTATAAGGTGGCGGGCGATGGTGTTGTCGTGCCGATTGTGAGCTACTTGGATGACGTGTTGTTTCAACCGATGCTCGCAAAGGCTACGCGCCCATGAGCGGGGCGCAGGAATTTCGCAAATCTGCCCTGTCTGCGCTGACCGATGAGATTGGCGTTTATGCGTTGTGTGATCTGGACGGCGTGCCGATGTATGTGGGGCAATCAGTGGATGGCATACGCTCGCGGGTGCGGCGGCATCTGACCTCTGCGCGCTCTGATATTATCGCGAACCGGCAGGTGGATGTTTGGGAAATCGCTTACGTGTGGGCGTGGCCTGTTGCCGACAAGCTGGACATCGAGCCGCTCGAAGCGGCACTGTTCCAGCGCTTTGATGCGCAAATTCCGTTGATGAATGGAAAGGTGTTGCCGCTGAAACCTAGTCCCGTGAATGAGCCGGACAGACAAGACATTCAAGTTATCGAGGAGGGCGAACGCTTGCGCAGATTGCGCCCTGATCAACGGCTTGAGCGGCAAATCAGGCAATATGGCATTCTGGTGGACTACATCCAGACAGTAAAAAGCGCGCCTCATTTGAAGCGCGCTTTGGATGCTCATTTCGAACGTCTCGTAAGCTATCACAAGACGTTTTTGTAAACGCGCTTAGCCGCGCTCTTCGTTAACGATCTGCTGCATTGCGTCGAGCGGAACGTATCCTCGCACAAGCTGGCCGCCCATCACAAATGTTGGTGTCCCACGGATCGCCAAGCGCTGCGCAAGCTCGCGTGTTTTGCTGATTTCCATCGTCACGTCGTCACTGTCCATCTGGGCGACGATCGCTGCACCATCAAGGCCAAGGCTTTCAGCTAAACGTCCAAGCGCCGCAGCAGTCGGCTGCCCGCCGTATGTCATAAGTGCGTCGTGCACCGCTTTATAAGCGTTATCACCAGCCACTTGTTTCGCGGCAATTGCAAAGCGGGACGAAACGGTGGAGGCTTCGCCAAGGATTGGAAGTTCTTTTACGATCAGGCGGATGTTGCCATCTTTGGAGAGCAGATCAGCGACTTCGTCATGCGCTTTGCGGCAATATCCGCAACGATAATCGAGAAATTCGACGACTGTGATGTCACCTTCAGGATTGCCACCAACCCATGAATATCCATCCTCGAACAGGGCTTGTGCGTTTGCTGCAACGAGTGCGAGATCATCTGTAGCTTGCTGTTCTTGCTGCTGCGCTTCCATTTGGTTGACGGAGTCGAGAATGACCTGCGGGTTGGCCATGATGTAGGCGCGAATTTCTTCTTGCAGCACGGCGCGCTCGGCGTCGTTCATTGCGGTGATGTCAAAAGCGTGCGCTGGATCGCTTAGCGCGGCAATGCAAAGGCTTGTTGAGGCCAAAAATCTTTTCATGTGATCACTCTCCCAGTCAGTCGTCTATTTTTCTCTTTGTGCAGCACTGAGCACATCTTGCGCGCGTTGCCAAGGACCGGAGCCTCGGGGCAGGCGGCCTGCCGCGCGTTTTGCGTGTATTTCCGCATCTTTCAGACGTCCGCTGAGCGCGTATCTTTCGGCAACCGCAAGTGATGCCATCGCAGGTTGGCCCGTCTGTGAATAAGCGCTGCCAAGATCGCGCAGCGCTGACGGGTCTCTGAAATCACGCGAGCGCGCGTTCTCAAGAACCTTGAGCGCATTCTTGGGTTGTCCAGCAGCAAGGAGGGCACGACCATACCCTGCAAGGATGAGGGTGTTGTTCGGTAACAGTTTGGCAGCGCGCGCGTAGGCATTTACGGCTGCACCAAACTGGCGGCCCTCAAGCAAGATTTGACCCAAAAGTTTATGATAATAAGCATCGTTCGGGCGTGATTTTAATAGTGTTTGCATCACACCTGCGGCTTTGCCTGTTTGAGCGCGGCGGTGATAGGCGACGGCTTCCATCATCAGCTTGATATCCGCGACATTCATCTTTTTGGCGCGGCGTAATGTACTCTTTGGGGCTTGCTGGAACGCCCAAATTTTCGCCTTTGCGCGCTCGAACCAATAGCTGCCTGTTGCGCTATAGGGAATGTCGCCACCGTATGTCGAAACATAGGCTTCCATCGCGCGCACGCGGTCGCGGCTGAACGGGTGCGAGCGGGCATAGGGATCTTGTCGCGCTTGCGAGAGCACGTCCTGACCTTTGAAAATGTCATGTACTTCGATGGCACCGCGTGTGGAAATGCCTGCAGCGGCGAGGTAGCGTACGGCGGACTGATCGGCAGAACTCTCCTCAGAGCGGCTGTGGCTAAGAAAACTACGCTGCGCAGACGATGCGACACCAAGCGCAATCGCACCAGAACCCCGCGCGCCACTGGCGGCCACCGCAGCTGCCAACGCAATCCCGAGACCTGTAACATTGTTGCGATTGTTCATCACAGCGCGGCGGCGGGTGAGGTGGCCATTGGCGATATGCGCGGCTTCATGGGCGATGACCGATTGCAAAGCCTCGGCGCTTTTGAGGCGCGTAACCATTCCTGTGTGCAAAAAGATCGCATTGGAATCGAGCACAAAGGCGTTTGGAACACGGCTATCGATTAGCAAAATCTTGACCCGATTGGGGTTCAGGCCGGCAGCTTGCAAAATTGGACGTGCGAGTTGACCCAAAGAATGCTCAATATCGGCATCGCGAATGAGGGTTTGCGCACGCAAAGGCATCGCGCAAAGACTGAGCATCACAAATAGAGCCGTGAGCAGACGCATTGACTGTTCCTTCAATTCGCGGTGAAACCGCAGTTAACACAGAGTGGGAGAGAGTAGTGCGAAACTCAAGTCGTGGAATGGTTGATCCCTTTATTGTGATGGACGTGATGGAAGCTGCGCGCGCGGCGGAATCGGCGGGGCGTCACATTATTCATATGGAAGTCGGCCAGCCCGGAAGTGCCGCACCCGCAGGTGCGCGCGCGGCAGCTGCGGAGGCAATGCAGGATGATGCGCTTGGTTATACGGTTGCGCTAGGCCTGCCTGCGCTTCGCGCGCGCATCGCGCAGCTTTATGGTGAGTGGTATAATGTAGACTTGAATCCTGAGCGGGTTGTTGTGACCTCTGGGTCTTCAGCTGCATTTTTGCTGGCGTTCACGGCGTTGTTTGAAGCGGGGGATCGCGTCGCGATTGGCGCGCCCGGTTATCCGAGCTACCGTCAGATTTTGAAGGCGCTAAGCCTAGAGCCCGTATTGATCGAAGCGCAGCCAGAGAACCGTTTACAGCCGATTGCAGCGGACCTCAAAGGGTTGAATGCTCAAGGGTTGATGGTCGCATCACCTGCCAATCCAACGGGTACCATGCTCGATCACGCGTCGATGTCGTCGCTGATTGGCGCGGCGCAAGCGGAAGGCGCGGCCTTCATCTCTGACGAGATTTATCACGGTATCGAGTATGAGGCGAAAGCCGTCACTGCGCTTGAGATCACGAATGATGCTTATGTAATCAACTCGTTCTCAAAGTATTTCTCAATGACGGGCTGGCGGATCGGTTGGATGGTTGTGCCTGAGGATCATGTGCGCATTATTGAGCGGCTCGCGCAGAATATGTTTATTTGTGCACCTCATATCTCGCAGGTGACGGCGCTCGCGGCGATGGATTGCTATGATGAATTACGCGCGAATATGAAGGTCTACACTGACAACCGCGCTCTGATGCTAGAGGGCTTGCCGAAAGCGGGGCTCGGTAAGTTTGCTCCGCCTGATGGCGCGTTTTACGTATATGTGGATGTGAGCGAGTACACGAATGACAGTCGCCAGTTTGCCGCAGATATTTTGGAGCACGCGGGTGTTGCCGTGACTCCGGGGCTCGATTTCGACAGCAAGCGCGGGCATCAAACCCTGCGCATGTCTTATGCGCGCAGCACCGCCGACATCGTCGAGGGGCTTGCGCGCCTGCAAGCGTTCATGAGCAATCAGCGCGCTTAATTGTCGAGTTCGACCCAGACAGGCACGTGATCAGAGGGCTTTTCTTTTGCGCGCACGTGTTTGTCGATTTGGCAATCTAGCAAGATGTCCGCGACGGCTGGGCTGAGCAGGAAATGGTCGATTCGAATGCCGTCGTCTTTGTTCCATGCGCCTGCTTGGTAGTCCCAAAAGCTGTAGTGCTCTGGTCCTTGCACACGCGCGCGGAAAGCCTCGGTTAATCCTAAGTTCAACAACCGACGATAGGCTGCACGGCTTTCTGGGCGCGCGAGCGCGTCTTCTTGCCAAACTTCTGGCCTGCGCGCGTCCTCGTCCTGCGGAATTATGTTGTAATCGCCCGCCATCAAAAACGGAGTTTCTTCAGCAAGCAAGGCTTCTGCGCGCGCTTGCAAACGCTCCATCCAGGCAAGTTTGTAGTCGTATTTAGGACCAGGTGCCGGATTGCCGTTGGGCAAGTAAAGTCCGCAAATTCGGATCGCTTGCTTGCCAACGACAGTTGCCTCAATCCAGCGGGCTTGCTCGTCAGTTTCATCGCCAGGAAGGCCGCGCGTGACGTCTTCAAGCGGCAATTTCGACAGGATCGCAACGCCGTTGAACGATTTTTGACCATGGGTTTCAATGTTGTACCCCATGCCTTCGAACAACTCGCGTGGGAAGTTCTCGTCAACTGATTTGATCTCTTGCAAAAGGGCGACATCGGGTTGGGCCTCTTCAAGCCATTCAGGCAAAGCCGCGATGCGCGCTTTGATGCCGTTGATGTTAAACGTGGCGATTTTCATGGGCGCGCGCTCCTGCTGGTTTGCTCGTTGCTATCCTTTTAGAGCCCCTTCATGCAAGCGATCTGCTCACCTTATAGTGAGTGCTCTGCGGCATTTTTCCCCCGTGCGCATGCGGGGCGAGCCACTTAAACAAAGGTCAAATCAACCATTGGGGGCAGTATGCTTAAGATTTTCAATTTTTTGAAGAAAGAAACTGGCGAAGTTAAATTGGTCACAATGCGTGAGCGATTTGAAGCGGCACAAAGCGAAATGAACGCGGTACTTGAGAATATGTCTGAAATGCCAGTGATCACTGTCGATGCAACCGCGCGCCGGATCGAGATGGCGATGCCTGAATATTTCGCGGATGAAGCGTTGGCATTGCCTGCGCCCGACAAAGAAGAGACTGCATCGCAAGACGCAACGACGTCGAAACCAGACACTGAAGATGCGTCTTCAGAGAACAGTGGTGAAAAAGACAATAATGACACTGCAAAACCCGCTGCGTGATTCGTAAAAAAGTTCAATTTCAAAGGATCGGCAGGCATTTCGCAGGCCGGTTTTTTTTTATTTGCCTGTGGAAATGCTTGTGGAAAGGTTGTGTATATAAAAAAGATTCAACTTGAGGATAAGTTTGGAAAAATGACAAACCACAACTATTTAATGTAAATTAATATTGCAGATAAACCTAAAGGTTAACACGCATTAATAAAGTTAAACTTTTCAATACACGATATGCGTGCAAGCGTTATGACATCGAAACCCAAATTGGAGAAATTTGATGTCCGCACTTTTGAAAACAACGACACACATCGCAACACCATCCAACGACATGCACAGCGGCGACGACGTCGCATTGTTTACGTCCGGCTCCGCACCAAGCATGGACACGTCACTGCACGGCGGCCATGGCGCAGCTCTGTTCACATCGGGTTCTGCTCCAACGCATAGCGGTGAGAACACGGCGCTTTTCACATCCGGTTCCGCGCCAAGCAGCGACACAGCCCAGACAAGTGGCGCTTTGACAGCACTCTTCACGTCCGGCTCTTAAGGTTCGTTCGTAAAAGGCGGCCGAGACAACGGCGTCGCTCATAGGAGAAAACTCATGTCTGTGAATGTGATTTCATTGTCTCGCCACCAACAGCAGCGCACCAGAGGTATCGGTGCGCTGCTGGAAAACTTCGCCAGAGCACGCCGTTCCGCAGACGATGTGTATTGGCTCAAAGAAAATGCTGAAATTCTGAATATCCTTGAGTGCACTGGGAATAAGCCAAACGCTCAGGCGCTAGAAACATATGCAGATTTTTATCAAAGTCTGCCTGATCGAATTGCCTTTTTCCCCCAATATTACCGGTTTTTCGTATCAATCGCGTTGGATCTTGAAACGCTCGGCATGGCGGGCGATCACGCAGAACAGCTTTGCGAGTTTGTGAAACGGCAAGGACTTCACAAGGCTGAACTCTCAGATCTGCAACGCGCCGAAGCATTGCGACTTTTGGCACGGCGCGGGCAAAGCGTTGAAGGGTGTGTTTCGCTGCGCGACAGGCTTCATGATTTTATCAACAACTCACAAAGTTTCGCGCTGCCTAACCGAAAAGCCGCATACGAGTTGACCCATATTATTTTTTACCTCTCGGAATATGGCCGTCGCGATCCACAAGTATCACCGCGCGCTGTGCAAAGTTTGATGTTCACCGGGTTGCTCGCGTTTCTTGAACAAAATGCCGATCTGCTCGCAGAGGTTTGCGTGGCGTTGCGGTACGCTGGGCAAACGCCGCCTCAGGTCTGGGAGGCGTGGATCAAGGTGCAAAGTCAAGTTTTCCAAATCGTCGCAAATGACAGCGGTACCGGCGATCATTATACACAGAGTCCTCGAGCACCCGACTTTTGACGGGTTGACGTCTGACCGTAGA
>NZ_MLCB01000215.1 GCF_001890925.1 Planktotalea frisia | reverse complement strand
TCTACGGTCAGACGTCAACCCGTCAAAAGTCGGGTGCTCGAGGACTCTGTGTATAGCATGTTTCGTAGCGTTTGATGCTTCTCGGATCACACGAAATTGCCATGAAGTATCTGATACAATATTTTTGAAACTCACTTCGTAAGCGTCTAGCTTTGCTGGTGTTGCCACACCATCAAACGCGATGTGAGTTGCATATGAATCGATTGCCCAGATAACACAGAATGCGTTAGCCTCGCTCTGATCACTCGAAAACCTCTCAAGTATCGGAAGCAAAATTTCTTGTCTGAAATGTTTGGCACTCAACATAGGTTCAACTCCAATCCAAAAGGGTGATACTAACTCCGTGCCAACTAGTTTGACACACAAAATCCGTGTGATTTGCGCGCAACAGTTAGGCTTAGTGGTTTTTTGGTGGTTTTCAAAAGCAGAAATTACATCAAGATATTGTATTTAAACGATTATTTAAGCCGAAAGTAGGGGGGCTGGCCCCCGCCAACCGTCGCTTCAGGTCCGTGTGTGGATATACCGAACCAGCGCTTGGGTTGAGCCATCTTTACCATCAACCGAGGCTTTGCCTTCAACAACTGGTTGCAAAGCCGTCGCAAGTTCTTTGCCCAACTCAACGCCCCATTGATCATAGGAATTGATCCCCAAGATGACCCCCTCGACGAACACGCGGTGCTCATAAAGCGCGATGATCTGGCCAAGCATTTCTGGCGTCAGCTTCGGATACAACAGCGTTGTAGATGGACGATTGCCCGGAAAGACACGGTGGCGGGCTTGGCGTTCCAATTCATCGCCTGCAAAGCCTTTGGCCACCATCAACGCACGCGCCTCTTCAAGCGAGCGGCCTTTCATCAAAGCCTCTGATTGCGCCAAACAATTGGCGATCAACAACTGATGTTGATGCACCAAATCTTCCTCATGACCTTCAGCCGCGAGCAAAAATTCGCAAGGCACCGCGCGGCTGCCTTGGTGGATCAATTGATAGAACGCGTGCTGGCCATTCGTGCCAGGCTCGCCCCAAACAATCGGCCCAGTGTGCACGGCCACATCAGAGCCATCCATCTGCACGGATTTTCCGTTACTTTCCATCTCAAGCTGCTGCAAATACGCAGGCAAGCGCGACAGGCGTTGATCATAGGGCAGAACAGCGCGCGTCGCGTGGCCACAAATCTGATTGTGCCAAATCCCCACCAGCGCGAGCATAACAGGCAGGTTTTCGTGCATCTCAGCGGCGCGAAAATGGCGATCCATCGCCTCAGCACCGCGCAAAAACGCGCGGAACGCATCACCACCAACGGCGATCATAATACCCAGACCAATAGGGCCCCAAAGCGAGTAACGCCCACCGACCCAATCCTCAAAACCGAACACGCGGGCAGCAGGAATGCCCATCGCGGCGGTCTTTTCTTCAGATGTACTGAGGGCTGCAAACTGCGCGGCTGGATCTTTGACAGTTTCAGACATCCACGCCATCGCGGTGCGCGCGTTGGTCATGGTTTCGATCGTCGTGAAGGTTTTAGAAGCCACGACAACAAGTGTCGTCTCAGCGTTCAAACCGCGCAATGTATCGGCGATATGCGCACCATCCACGTTGGAAACGTAATGCAAATTCGGGCCATCATGATAAGGCGCAAGCGCGAGTGTCGCCATCGCAGGGCCAAGATCCGAGCCACCGATGCCGATATTGACCACATCCGTGATCTTGCCACCCTGCCCCTGAAACGCGCCATTACGGACGTCATCGCTAAACGCTTGCATCCGATCCAATGTCGCCAAAACGTCTGGCATCACATCAGCGCCATCGACGATTATAGGGTCACCTGAGAGGTTGCGCAGAGCGGTGTGAAGGACTGCGCGTCCTTCGGTGTCGTTGATCGTCTCACCTGCGAACATCGCATCGCGTTTCTCGGCCAGCTTGGCAGCATTTGCCAGCTCAAACAGCGCATCGCGCGCAGCCACGTCCATCGCCGTTTTAGAATAATCAAACAACATATCCAGCGCTGAGACTGAGAAGTTCGCAGCGCGATCAGCGTCGTTTTCAAACAGGTCCACAATGCGCTGATCCGTGTCGAGCGCTTTTACTTTAGTCCACATGAGAAATATTCCTTAAGGAGCCCAGTGCACATCGGCACCTGTCAACACAGCCCTAATCGGCGCTTCAAGCGCGCTCAAACGTTGGGCTTTTTCAAAGGCCTCGCGCTTTTCAAAACCCGTGATCACGATATGCTTTCGCAACGCCCCATCCAGCACGCGCGCGCTGAGCGTGACGCGTGTTTCAAGCGCACCAGGCGCGCGCATGGGCACCAAGATGGGCGCATCTGGTGCCAAAGCCTCGCTCAGTTTATCCGCTCCTGGAAACAGCGAAGCGGTGTGCATATCCGCGCCCATTCCAAGCAGTAAAACCGCGATCGGGAGTTCTGGTGCGATCATCGCTTCTAACTCTGGCAGCACGTCTTCGGGCTGGTCCGCAGGCGCGTATAGCGGCAACAAACGCGCAGCAGCCGCGCGGTTCGTCAGAAGGCGTTCGCGAATGAGTTTGGTATTAGATCGATCACTGTCCGTAGGCACCCAGCGTTCATCCGTAAGCATCACATCGACATTTTCCCAAGGCAGGTCAGCCGCGCAAAGATCATCAAACAAAGGCCCCGGCGTCGTGCCACCGGGCACCGCCAAGCACACGCGATCCTCGTGGTGCAATGCCGCGTTCAGATCGCCTGCGATCTTATTCGCCAGATCAATCATCAACATGTCGACATCGGGATATTCGATAAAATTCATAGCTTGATCTCTCTCCAGATGCGGCCGTCGCGTGCGATCATTGCCATCGCATCCGTGGGACCATCACTACCGCTATCATATGTTTTAGGCACTTCGCCACGCGCTTGCCAGCCCTCGATGATCGGGTCGGTCCATGCCCACGCTGCTTCGACTTCGTCGCCGCGCATGAACAGGGTTTGGTTGCCGCGGATCACATCCATAATCAGGCGTTCATATGCGTCGGGGACTTCAGCCACATTCGGCCCCAAAGCTTCTGCAAAACTCATATCGAGTGGCACATCCACAAGGCGCATGCCGCCTTGGCCGGGCTCCTTGATGGTCACATCAAGTGTCATGCCCTCATTGGGTTGCAAGCGAATGCGCAATTCGTTGTTGTGACGCCCCGCCTCTGCACCAAAGATCGAATGAGGTGCGTCTTTGAACACCACCGTGATCTCGGATGTGCGCGCTTTGAGCTTCTTACCGGTCCTTAGATAAAACGGAGTGCCCGCCCAACGCCAATTGCTAATGGCAATCTTCATTGCCACGAAGCTTTCTGTCTTGCTCGCGGGGTCACCCACATGGGTGCGAAAACCGTCGTCATCAGCGCTTGGGCCGTATTGGCCACGTACGATGTGATGTGGCTCAACCGGATCAAGTGCGCGAATAACTTTGAGCTTTTCATCGCGCACTGCGTCGGGGTCAAATTTTGCAGGAGGTTCCATCGCGATCAGGCACAAAAGCTGCATCAGGTGGTTTTGCACCATATCGCGCATTGCACCCGATTTGTCGTAATAGCCACCGCGCCCGCCAACACCGACGGTTTCGGCAACACTGATCTGAATATGGTCAATGTATTGGCTGTTCCAAAGTGGCTCGAAAAGCATGTTGCCAAAGCGCACGGCCATCAAGTTTTGCACCGTCTCTTTGCCGAGATAGTGATCGATGCGGTAAATCTGTGTTTCGTCAAAGTGTTTGGCCAACGACGCATTCAGGGCCTTGGCTGTCGCAAGATCGCGGCCAAAGGGCTTTTCCACAACGATCCGGCTATCATCATCGGCCATATCATAGCGATGTAGGCGTTCGGCGAGATCACCAAACAGGCCCGGGCCGACTGAGAAATAGAACGCATTGATCAGGTCTTTGCGCACTTTACTCGCAAGTTCGCTCCACCCTGTGTCGCCGCGTGCGTCTACGGTGACATAGTCGATCCGCTGCAGGAATTCGTCGAGCGTGCCATCCTCGCAGGCCTTGCCACCACCAAATTCACGGATCGCTTCAGCCACGATTGCGCGAAACTCTGTCGCGTCATGCTCGCTGCGCGCAGCACCGATTATTTGGCTATCCGCAGGAATCTGACCTGCACAGTACCGACGAAAAAGCCCAGGCAGAATTTTGCGACGCGCGAGGTCGCCTGTTCCACCGAAAATGACAAGATCAAAGGGTTCTACTGGAATGACGCGAGATACCATCGAGGGCGCTCCAATTCTAACTAGTAAGCTGTTGCGCTCTCTTTGTTAGCGCTAACGTAAATTTCCACGCATCTTTAGCGCGCAGTTTCGGGCATGTCTATCACTGCTTTTTCACATCACAATGGTGTCAGCGTTTTTATCGGTACTTTTATGTTTGTGACGTGCAGGTTAAATGACCATAACATTGACCGAAGGACGCATCATGAAAGATCTGGAAACGCCTCTTCTTGCGGCTGAGAAATTCAAAGACCCCTTCCTCACTGCAAAGGGCGAAGTGCGCGCAAGCGTTGCGTTAAGCGATCCTCAGACGCTCTGGTTCAACACAGGCACCCTGTGCAACATCGAATGCGAGAATTGCTATATCCTGAGTTCGCCAAAAAATGACGCGTTGGTGTATATCACGGCTGAGGAAGTCTATGATTACTTGGATCAGCTTGAGGTTCGCAAGTGGAATGTGCGCGAAATCGCGTTTACGGGCGGCGAGCCGTTTATGAACCCTGAGATGATCGACATTACACGGGCATCGCTCGAGCGCGGATATGATGTTTTGATTTTGACGAACGCGATGCGACCGATGATGCGTAAATCGATGCGTGCAGGTTTGCTTGAATTAAACGCCGCCTATCCGGGCAAGCTGACAATGCGTATTTCTGTTGATCACTGGGACGCTGACAATCACGACAAAGAGCGCGGCGCAGGGACGTTTGTGAAAACGATTGAAGGCATGACGTGGCTTCAAGAAAACGGATTTACAATGGCCGTTGCAGGTCGCACCGTTTGGGGAGAAAGCGATATGGAGTCGCGTAAAGGCTATGCTGCGCTGTTTTCCGAGCATGGATTTGACATTGATGCCTACAATCCCGCAGAGACTGTTTTGTTTCCGGAAATGGATGAATCTGTCGATGTGCCTGAAATCACGACCGCTTGCTGGGGAATTCTGGATAAATCCCCTGATGCGATGATGTGTGCGTCCTCTCGCATGGTTGTGAAGCGCAAAGGGGCGGAGAAACCAGCCGTTTTAGCCTGTACATTGTTACCTTACTCAGAAGAATTCGAGATGGGAACAACTTTGGAAGAGGCTGAAGGTTCAGTTCAACTCAATCATCCCCACTGTGCAAAATTTTGCGTTTTGGGTGGCGCGAGCTGTTCAGCGTAAATCGTTTTTTTGCACATTGAAAACGAGGGGCCAGCCCCTCGTGCTCCCCGGGATATTTCTCAAAAGAGGAAACAGGGCGGTTTACTCTGTCTCGTTTGGTCGGCTCAAAATGCCGCCACCGACATTGGCGCTGACGCCGGTTGTTGTGGGACAGCTAGTAGGCAAACCTCGCGCGACACGAACCGCGAGATAAGCAAAAGCTTGTGCTTCAAGCATATCCCCATCAAGGCCAACAACCTCAACCGGGTCCACCGGACAATCAAGCGCCTCGCGTAGCATATGCATCATAACGGGATTATGACGCCCCCCGCCGCAGACAAGCACGCGCGCAGGCGCGCTCGGACAATGTCGCATTCCTTGCATCACAGCCGCCGCACTCATCGCAGTCATAGTGGCAGCCGCATCCGCATCGCAGAGTTCACGCACGAGCTCTAGCATGACCGAGAAATCATCGCGGTCCAGCGACTTTGGCGGCATGCGCGCAAAATAGGTTTCCGCAAGGAACAGCTCGAGCGCCCCTGTTTCAACTGTGCCTTTCTTGGCAAGCGCGCCATCTTTGTCATAGCTGAGGCCAAGGCGGCTTTGCATTAAATCGTTTATAGGTGCATTTGCAGGGCCGGTGTCAAAGGCGAGCAATGCGCCTTGCTCTTCGGGTGCGTTTTTACTTGGATCGACCCAAGTGATATTGCCAACGCCGCCCAGATTGAGAAATGCGAGCGGCGCATCTGCTTTGATCCATTTGGCGCAAGCGAAATGAAAGAACGGTGCAAGTGGCGCGCCTTCTCCACCAAGCTGAACGTCATTCGAGCGGAAATCCCAAATCACAGGTGCACCGATGGCCTGCGCGAGGGCATCACCATCACCAAGCTGATGTGTGCCGCGCCCACGCGGTTCATGTGCAAGGGTTTGGCCGTGAAAACCAACAAGCTCGGGGGTGAAGTCTTGTAAAACTTCGGTATGCGCGGTTTGAACTACGTCTAAGGCGTCCGCTAAACCGTCACCCGGCCAGCGCCCTAAAACCCCTTGCAATGTCGTGCGCTCGGCGTCGCAATAGGCACGATAAGCACTCGCTCCGAAACTCTCGATCCGCATGCCATCGGTCACAAGTTCAGCCGCATCGACCCCGTCCAAGGACGTGCCTGACATCAAACCTACCGCTTTGACCAAACCAGTTTTGAATGAGTTGGAGCCTTTCATAGGCTTTTCCTTTGTGCATCTGCCCTGTAAGACCTTGGCGCAGAGCAATACGTGGACGCAAGTTATGACATACCATCCCAAATCCGATTTCATTGCAGTGATGATGGAGCGTGGCTTTTTGGCCGATTGCACCGATTATCAAAACCTCGATGAGGCGGCGCTGAAAGGTGGAATGCCCGGTTATATCGGCTTTGATGCGACGGCGAAGTCTTTGCACGTAGGCTCGCTGATCCAGATCATGATGCTGCGTTGGCTGCAAAAGACTGGCGGCAAGCCGATTACCTTAATGGGCGGCGGTACGACCAAGGTTGGAGATCCGTCGTTTCGCGCGGATGAGCGCCCCCTGCTCACGCCAGATCAGATCGACGATAACATCTCCGGAATTAAGAAGGTGTTTAGCGCCTATCTGACCTATGGCGATGGTCCGTCAGATGCGCTTATGATCAACAATTCAGAATGGCTCGACGACCTCAACTATCTCGATTTTCTACGCGACATTGGCAAGCATTTCTCGGTCAATCGTATGCTTGCATTTGAGAGCGTGAAATCGCGTCTTGATCGTGAGCAAAGCCTAAGCTTTCTTGAGTTCAACTACATGATTTTGCAAGCTTATGACTTTCTGGAGCTGAACCGTCGCTATGGCTGTGTTTTGCAGATGGGTGGCTCGGATCAATGGGGCAATATCGTGAATGGTATCGACCTCACCCGTCGCGTGCTCGACAACCAGATTTTCGGTCTGACGTCACCTTTGCTAACCACTTCTGATGGCAAGAAGATGGGCAAAAGCGCGGACGGCGCGGTGTGGTTGAACCCTGACATGCGCTCGCCTTATGAGTTCTGGCAGTTCTGGCGCAACACGACCGATGCGGATGTTGGGCGTTTCCTGAAGCTCTACACAGAGATGCCCGTAGATGAATGCGACCGCCTCGGCGCACTTGCAGGATCAGAGATCAATGAGGCGAAAGTCATCCTCGCCAATGAGATCACCAAGCTATGTCACGGTGCCGATGCCGCAAGCACTGCGGAAGCCACATCGCGCGAAGTCTTTGAAAAAGGCGGCGTTGGGGATGATTTGCCCACGTTGGAATTGACGCGCGAAGAGTTGGGCGATGGGTTGTCCATCGTGCAAGCGATCGTGCGTGCAGGCCTTGCGAAGTCCGGCAAAGATGCCAAACGCTTGATTTCCGAAAACGGCGCGAAAATGGATGATGCCCCTTTGAGCGATGCTGGCTTGATGCTGGATGCTGCGGCCTTAGCGTCGCCGATCAAACTGAGTGCTGGCAAGAAACGCCACGCACTGATCGTGTTGAAAGGATAAGCCATGTTTCGTCTCGTCGCCGCGCTTTTGCTCACCACTAGCCCTCTTGCCGCGCAGGAGTTATACGGCTCTGCACGTCTTTCTTTGGGCCAAAGCCAGACCAGTGGTGCACCCGTCGCTTTGCAGGGGGCTAATGGCACGCTCATGTCAGGTCGCGCAGACCTAAGCTTTGGTCGGATAGCGACGAGTGGTTTGTATCTGCAAGCGGACCTTGGTTTGACGCTGACAGACAATGCTAACTCTGCGCCCAATACGGCGAATACCAGCGGCAGCCTGATTTTGCGCACAGGACGTGATGCAGAGCGTTTTAGCTATGGGGTTTTCGTTGGTGCATTACAATCAGATCACGACAATGACGCAAGCGATGATGCACTGCGTTTGCTTGCTGGCATTGAGGGCTCTTACGCGTTGAATGATAGATGGGGATTCACAGGCCACCTTGGATATTTAAACGGCACAACAGGCAGCGACAGCGTCGCCACTGTCACCAATGGAATTGCCACAGGCCTTGGCATCACTTTTGCCGCAACGGATCGCCTCAGCATCGGCACCTCCATCGGTTATCTTAACGCTAAAATGGATGCTCCTGCGACAGTTGTTGAACTTTGGACGTTAGAGGCACGCGCAGACTACGATATCAAAGCTGTCCCCGGCCTGTCGCTCTTCGCAGCTGCGCAATACGGCGAAAGCCATCAGAAAGAAATCGTCGGCCCCGATGACATCACCGACACGACAACGATCCTAGCGGGTATCACGTACCGGTTTGGCGGCAAGAAGCACCCGAAAACAACCGACTTCAGCTATATCGAACCCTTCCTCGCCAACACAGGTGGCATTCTGGAATAAGCTTCATCTTTCCAAATAAACTTCGGGGGAGTCTCGGCTTGCCGAGATGGGGGCTGGCCCCCTAATTCCCGAGCTTCCAATCTCCATCCGGCCAAAACGCGTGGAACGCAAAAGCAAACATCACATCATACGGTAGATCGTTCCCGTTCGCATCGCGCACACGCACCGTGCCAACGTCACGCCCTTTCGCGATGCTCGATGCATCGAGCGCCGATGATTGCCCGGATGCCCAAGACAGCGTCACGCCATTTTCAGTCACTTCCCCCAACTTTGACAAACGCGTCAACGGCCAATCACGCGCGCCGACACGCACCACGCGTTCAAGCGCGGGTATGCCGTGGGGTGGGTTTTCGCCACTATACAAAAACGGCTTGGTGGAACTGTCATAACTCACATACGGATTGCGCCCGTATTGGCGAGAGAAGTCAGGCTCTTCCATCACCAAACCTTCAGGATTGCGCGCGACAAACTCAGCCCAGCTTTCCATCCATGTGGGCAGTTGCTTTAGCTCAGTGCCAAGCAAATCTCCCACAATCGCCTCGCCAACCGCTTGCTGCCACCAACTCTCCGTCTCGCGATCATACATGACCATGTCAGAGTTGCGCAGTTTGCCAGATACTCCAAACGTCAACGTGCCTTGGGGCACACGTCGATCAAAGGTGATACCAGAATTGCAAAGAGGACAGAACGTTACGGCGACAGGCACTCCGCCAACGGTGTCATTGGCGATCTCGTGCCATGTTAGATAGCGCACCGGATACGCACGAATGTCGCCGTTGATTTCAACAGTGATCACAGGTTCCGTGTCGCCAATGCGGGTTTCAGTCGAGGCTTTGCGAAACTTCGGGTTCGTCAGCGCTGGAATACCATCTTTAGGTGGTCCGCCTGACAGGATCTCGACCCAATTCTCCACAGAAGTTTTCTCAAAATTTGTTTTCGGCCATTCGTGCTGCCAAAAATCCGGGCTGGCAGACGCAGTCGTCATGACAAGCGAAAGGCCCAAAGCCAAAGCGATCCGTTTCAACATAAAACACCCTCTAAAGATTTCTCTTCAGAGGGTGCTTTAAATTCGCTTTCAAGTATAGCCCGACACACGCATTTGTGCGGGCCCGTTAACTTTACTCAGTGACAGTGACGGTTTTCATCATGTCAGGCGTGCCAACAACAGAGCCGTTGCCGCCTGTACCAAGCTTGATCGTGTCAACCACATCCATGCCCGCAGTCACACGGCCAACGACCGTGTATTGTCCGTTCAGAAAATCGCCGTCATCAAACATGATGAAAAACTGGCTGTTCGCTGAATTGGGGTTTTGGCTGCGCGCCATGCCGACGATACCGCGCTTGAACGGCTCGGACGAAAACTCGGCCTGAATGTCGGGCATATCAGAGCCACCCATGCCCGCACGGCTGGTATTGCCGCTGGACTGACCGAACTGAACATCGCCGGTTTGCGCCATAAAGCCATCAATCACACGGTGAAAGACAACACCATCATACGCACCACTTTGTGCAATCGAAGTGATCTGGGCTACGTGCTTCGGGGCCAAATCCTCCAGCAAATCGATGGTGACAGTGCCATTGGCACCCTCACCCGCGATCTCGATCTGAAGACCTGTTGCCAACGCGGGGCTGGCAAGCAGAGTAAAGGCAAGCGCGAGCTTACGCATCTGCGGCGACCTTCATGGACACCATGCGATCAGGTGCGACAGGTGGCTCGCCACGGGTGATCGCATCCACCAGATCCATGCCAGACGTCACGCGGCCATAAACCGTGTATTGTTTGTTGAGGAAGTGGTTGTCAGAGAAGTTGATGAAGAACTGGCTGTTCGCTGAATCAGGGTTTTGCGAGCGTGCAGCGCCGATTGTACCGCGATCATGTGGAATTCCAGAGAACTCGGCAGGTAGATCAGGCATGTCAGAACCACCTGTGCCAGCGGCACGGATGTTGAAGTCTTTTTCCATGTTGCCGTTGGCCACATCACCCGTCTGAGCCATGAAACCATCGATCACACGGTGGAAACACACGTTGTCATACGCACCTGAGCGCGCAAGCTCTTTCATACGCTCACAATGCTTGGGCGCGATGTCGGGCAAAAGCTCAATCGTGACGGTGCCGTCTTTGAGTTCCAGCAGGATGGTGTTCTCGGGATCTTTGATATCGGCCATTTGGCACTCCTTTGGTATACGTTGGCGCATTATCTAAGGCGCAAAGCCAAGATTGCCAAGGCGGGCATTGACGATAGCTGCCTCACTTGGCAAAGACAGGTCTAAATCACGGACGTAAATCTACGCAGAGCGGGAGAAAACACATGGCTTGGACCACATTGGATCAAATGGATCTCAAGGGAAAACGTGTCCTGACGCGCGTAGATATCAATGTCCCTATGGAAAATGGTGTCGTCACAGACGCGACGCGCATTGAGCGGATTGTGCCGACGATAAAGGACATCTTGGCCGCTGGCGGCATGCCGATCCTGCTGGCGCATTTTGGTCGCCCCAAAGGGCAACGTGTTCCAGAGATGAGCTTGCAACCCTTGGTGCCAGCACTTGAAGAGGCGTTCGGGTGTGACGTGATGTTCAGCGCCGATTGCATCGGTGCTGGTGCGCAAGCGGCGGCGGGTGCGTTGCATGCGGGACAGGTTCTGCTGCTCGAAAACACGCGCTATCATGCGAGCGAGCCTGCGAATGATCCTGCATTTGCGGCTGAAATGGCGAAACTTGGCGATCTTTATTGCAACGATGCTTTCTCTGCCGCGCACCGCGCACATGCAAGTACTGAAGGCCTCGCGCATTTGCTGCCCTCTTGTGCAGGGCGTTTGATGCAAGCGGAACTCAGCGCGTTAGAAGCCGCCTTGAGCGCGCCCAAGCGTCCTGTCGTTGCCGTCGTTGGTGGCTCGAAAGTGTCGAGCAAGCTGGAGTTGCTCAGTAATCTCATCGAAAAAGTCGACTACCTTATCATTGGCGGCGGTATGGCCAACACCTTCCTTGAGGCGCAAGGCATTGATGTGGGTAAATCGCTGGCCGAACATGACATGACCGACACCGCAAGTGCGATCATGGCGAAAGCCAAAGCAGGCAATTGCGAGATTGTGCTGCCTTTGGATATCGTCGTAGCGCGTGAATTCAAAGCAGGGGCCGCGAGTGAAACGCTCGCCTCTGACGCCTGCCCTGCGGATGCGATGATCTTGGATGCTGGGCCAGAAACTGTCGCACTGATCTCGCGCATCTTTGACGCTGCCGAAACACTGATCTGGAACGGCCCCCTTGGTGCGTTTGAGATTGAACCTTTTGATATGGCAACCAACGCGGCAGCGGCTTATGCGGCAGAGCTTTCATCCACAGGTGCGTTGATTTCGGTCGTAGGCGGCGGTGACACTGTAGCGGCCATGAACCAAGCAGGCGCAGCTGACAAGTTTACCTACATTTCCACCGCTGGCGGCGCATTCTTGGAGTGGATGGAGGGCAAGACCCTGCCCGGAGTCGCAGCGCTTAGTAATTAAGCAAAGAGTGGGTCGGGTATCCCTGCCCTTGCCGAAATGCGGATTTCGAGTACCCTGAGGCTGATTTTATCAGCCTCAGGACTATTATCATGTCTATTGCACGTACAATTTTACAAACCACCGCACTCTCATGTGCACTTGCATTGCCACTGCACGCGCAGGAACAACCTGCTGAAACGCCTGTCACAATCTGGGACGCCATTTCTTTTGACAACATTCTCACGCTTGTTGTGCAAAGCTTCATTCCGACCCTGCGCATCCTTGCAGATGTGCGTTATGCTCAAATCGATGTGGACTCCGTGCGCAACCGCATCGCCCTCGTTGGCGTCGATGTGCGTCCGTTTTTGCCCTACGCAGAGGCCGATGCCTGCGCGATTACCGCCGATAGCCTAGTGCTGAGCGGTCAACCGATTGATCGCCAACAAGGCTACGCATTGAATGTCGCTCTTGAGGGGGCCGTGCTCGATTTCGACTGCCTGCCTATTGAAGCGCGCCCTGTTGTTGGCATGCTTGGCGTCGATAACATCCGCCTTGATCGCATGACAGTGAATGTGAAGTACGACTTTGCCTCTGGCGGTGCGATGATCAACTTTGGCGCGGACCTTGATAAACTTGCTGCGCTGAGCGGGTCTTTGGACCTCGACTACATCAGCTACCGCATGGATCTCGACAGTGAAGAGGTCATGCCAGCCGCTTATGTGAACCACGCACAAATCACGCTTGAGGATCGCGGGCTGTATGCCGCCGCTTCGCGCATGGCCCCTCCCGGTATGCTTGATCCTGCCGCGCTAGAGCAGATTATCCCGGGTGCGATTGCAGAGGTTTTCGCAGATATGAACGGCCCTGACGCACGTGAATTAAGCACAGAGCAGGAATTCTTCATCAACCGTGCGGTGATCACAGCAAAAGAGTTCGTCGCCAACCCAAGCCAGATCATCATTGAAACGTCCGCGCCGAATACACCTGTGCGCCTTGGTGAGGCTGATCTGGAAGACCCCAAAGCGATGTTCTCCAAGCTAACGCCCACAATTGGCACTGTTCCTATGGCCATCTTCACAGGCATTCCCGCAGCAGAATTAAAGCAAGCGATCGACGGTTTGCTGCCAACCGAACGCAATCTCGATGTAGGGCGTGCATTGCTGAGCGGGGTCGGTGCGCCGCGCAATACAACCCTTGGCTTGCGCTTGCTGGACCCATTGGCAAACGAGGGCATCGCGGACGCGACCTCCCTTATGGCTGACGCCATGAAGGGCACAGACCCTACAATCGCTTACCGCCTCGCACTACATGCCAGTGCAAACGGTAAACCCGCTAGCCTCAGCCTGCTCAATGATCTCGAGGATCAGCTGCAACTAAACGAGATGCTTGAGGTGCAAGACATCATGCTCGGTGGTGGTGGACCTGTTGCGTCTGATTTCGCCTCTATCGGTGACATCCGCCGTGCGGCGCGTGGGCATTTGCTGGGCACCACACGCATTCGTTCGTACCGCGCGGCTTACTATTGGGCCTCTGTTGGTGCTGCGACTGGCGACGTTGCCTCTGCCGCGATCCGCGATGAGATTGACACGATCATGCGCTTGCGCGGGGCCACGACGGCTTGGGCCGAGGTGCAAACGAGCCTAGAAAATGGCGTTCTGCGTGACTGGGTTGGCCGCGATTTGCCCGCTGAGCTTAAAAAATAGCACTGCGTCAAAAAAGCTGCCCGCCTGTTAGCGCAATCCTGATTGCGTATCGGCGGGGGCTTCCCTACACCCTGTTTAAAATTAGTAAAAGCAAGGTGTTCCCATGATCAATCCACAAATGGCTGAGAAAATTCGCGCAGGTAACGGCTTTATCGCTGCATTGGATCAGTCAGGTGGATCGACGCCTCGCGCTCTTGGGCTGTATGGGATTGAACCAGACGCCTATAGCAGTGACGCGGAAATGTTTGATTTGATCCACGCGATGCGCGCGCGCATTGTGTCGTCGCCCTCGTTTACAGGCGAGCGCGTGATCGGAGCTATCTTGTTTGAGATGACAATGGATCGTGAGATAGACGGCAAACCCTCTGCCAAGGCACTCTGGGAAGACAATGGCGTTGTGCCGTTTTTGAAAACCGACAAAGGTTTGGAAGACGTCGCGCACGGTGCGCAAATCCTTAAGCCCAATCCCGGCCTGGACTCCCTGCTCGCACGTGCAGCGCAGAACGGCATCTTCGGTACCAAAGAACGCTCGGTCATTCACGCCGCCAACGAGCGCGGTATTCGCGCTGTCGTGCACCAGCAATTTCAGCACGGCAATCAAATCTTGGCGGCTGGCCTAATGCCGATCATCGAACCTGAAGTGCTGATCGACATCGAAGACAAAGCCGGTGCCGAGCAAATATTGCTCCAAGAGCTCACGACAGCGCTTGATACAGTCCCAACAGGCCAGCAAGTCATGCTAAAACTCACGCTGCCGGAAGTGCCAAACACCTATAAGTCGCTCGCGGATGATCCACGCGTGATGAAGCTGGTGGCGCTCTCTGGCGGGTACAATCGTGCGCAAGCCAACGGTCGTTTGGCCAAAAACACTGGCATGATCGCCAGCTTTAGCCGCGCCTTGACTGAAGGGTTGTCCCATAAGCAGAGCCCTGCAGAGTTCGACGCCACGCTTGATGCGACAATCGCTGAAATCCACGCGGCGTCAATCGCAGGCTAACGCGTTAAACGACGGCCAGATCGTTCAACGCGTCTAAGTACCATCGCCCGAGATTTTATTTTTGGACCAAGTATCGACAAAAGAGGGCCATTGTTTGGCTCCATCTATTAGGGCATCGTTATCAAATGTGTCAGGTCAACCTCCAGAGTCACTTGTAGCTACAGCCCTTACCACATGAGGTGCTCGCTGCTTACGTGGCCCCCAATTTTGTTCAGTGGTTTATCCCTTACGTTTAGTCAATCGGCGAGAGCATTTCATTGTTAATGTGCTTGCGTATCAGATTGTAGAACATCTCAATGAGTTCGAACACGTCATGACTTGCATCGTCGCATGTAAGGTATGTCCGTTGCCTGATCCGTTCTTGCTTCTACGACTGAAAGAAGCCAACAATGCCTGCAAAGACGAGTCCGTCGTAAAACGGGATTGCTTTCAGAACAGATCAATCACAACGGTTAGACAAGACTAGTATTCGTGCTTTCCGAATTGAGGTATATCAGTCACCAAAACTGTATCGGGTGCATCAATCTCGAAATGTCGATCCAGCGTATTGTTTGCAACGACAGCAAGCTGAGTTATTGTCAAATCTGGTGTTTGAGGATTGTTGGTCATGCAGCGATCTGGTCA
>NZ_MLCB01000214.1 GCF_001890925.1 Planktotalea frisia | reverse complement strand
TCAGACAATTTCCGCGTCATAACCCATGAAAAAATTCGGGTTTTGGGGTAGCAGCGGTATACTAAACGATTTGGAGATGTTTTTGAGAAGTCTTAAACTTCACTCTACTTATAAGAGAGTCTTTCCGGTCACACATACGTTCGCTTTTTTCCGCATAAGCATCGTTACAACCCCGAATAAAGCAGCGTTTAACTATCCAAGTGCAAATAAACGCGACGGTTTTGTTTGCCCTTTTTCTCGACCTTACCAAGACGTACGCGGCCAATCTCGGACGTGCGCGCTACATGGGTGCCGCCGCAAGGCTGTAGATCAATCTGGCGCACATCATCGCCAATACGCACAAGGCGCACGCGACCTGCCCCCATTGGCGGCTGTACAGACATAGTTTTCACCAAGTCCATATTCGCACGCAGTTCTTCGTCAGAAATCCAACCTTCGGAGACGACATAGTCGAGTTCGATCAGCGCATTCAAAGACCGCTCAAGCGCGTCTTTGTCCTCGAGGGCGTCAGGCATATCGAAATCCAGCCGACCTTTCGCCGCGGTGATCGAGCCGCCAGATACAGGCAATGGGATGACCACTGACAACAAGTGCAGCGCCGTATGCACACGCATATGCGCGTGGCGGCGTTCCCAATCGAGCGTCTGGGTGATCTTGGCCCCGATGGGCGGCAAGCGCGCAGGTTCCGCGGGCACAAGCGCTGAGGTCGTATCAGCGCGATCCTTTATCTTGACACTTGTCGCAATCGGCAGGCTCTGCCCATCCCACATGATCATGCCACTATCGCCCGGCTGACCGCCACCCGTAGGATAGAAAATCGAGCGGTCCAAGACCACCCCGCCCTCTGGCGTATGTTCAACGACAGTCGCGTCTGCATCACGCATATAAGCATCATCAAGGAACAATGGATGTGTCATGTCGCAGGCTTCTCGGTTGCGGGTTTATCGGTTGTGTGACTCTTTTTATTAACATCAGAGACGCCCGAGGACAAAGCTTCGGGATTGCGGATCCAAATGTCGCGTTGCTGGAACGGGATTTCGATATTTTCTTCGGCAAAACGCTTGGAGATTTCGTGGTTCATATCGGACTTTACAGAGAGCACAAAGTTCACATCCCGCAAGATCGCACGAATTTCAAAGTCGAGCGAGTCAGCGCCAAACCCTTGGAAAACGATCGAGGGTGCAGGATTAAGCAGAACCATTGAATGTTCGCGCGCGATCCCTAGCAGAATGCTCTCCACTTTGCGCGTATCATTGCCATAAGCGACACCGACAGGAACGATCACACGACCTACTGTTTTGCCGCGCGTCCAGTTGGTCACCATGCCCGAAACAAGATCAGCGTTGGGGATAATAACGTCCGTGCGATCAAAGGTCTCGATACGTGTCGAACGCACAGAGATGCCGCGCACATAGCCCATTTTGCCGCCGACTTCGATCCAGTCCCCTTCGGCAATCGGGCGTTCGATCAGAAGGATTATACCGGAAACAAAGTTCGAAACGATGTTTTGCAGGCCAAAACCAATACCAACCGACAAAGCACCCGCAACCAAAGCGATATTGCTGAGATTAATGCCCGCAGAGCTGATCGCGATGACCGCCGCAAGGAAAATACCGATATATCCAATACCAGAGACGATCGCATTTCGCCCGCCGGTATCGATCTTTGTACGCGGCAGAATGGAAGTGCGCATCATCCCTTGAAGCAAGCGTGTAAGCACATAGCCTGCACTAAAGAGCACTGCAAATGTTAGGAAATCAACGGGGGAAATGCGACTGTCGCCAATCGCAAACCCTTCTTGAAAACGTGTCCAAACCTCTGTGATATCCGCTGCGCGCGCGCCCCAGATAAGCGCTAAAACCGGCACGGCACCCAGCACCAGCGCAAAACCCATAAGGATAGGGATCAAGCCGTCCTCTTCGCTATCATTCTTGCGCATGATGAACGCGTAGAGATGGCTTACAAAAGATTGTAGCACCAGTACCAAGCCGAACAACGCAAGCGTCGCAACAGAAGCAAACATCAATCGCGCCGCAGCGTTCCCATACCCAAGCGCGCCGATGACCGGACCCGCAATCGCTACCAAGATAACTGCCCGCCCCAGAAGCCGCGAAATCCGTAAACGATAGAGCGGGGTTTCCTCCTCTGAAGAACTGTCAATCAAACCAACGCTCAAGATACGACCCAAACGCGACAGCACGACGCCCGTGACGATTAGAATTGGAAAGCCGATGACTGCGCGCGTTGCATCGCTCCAGCCATCATAACTCGCCAGAACATTGAAGACCAAAGCCGTGACCAGAATAGGCGCGACAGCTGCGATGTACCAACGCGCCTCAGTGGCGTGTTTGTGCTCAACGTCCAGAATAGTATCTTCATCTTCACGACGCGGAAAAAGCTGACCAGCGAGCCAACGAAAGCTGAGCAAAATCAAGCCGTACCAAGGCACATCGTCAATCAAAAGCGTGCCGCGCAAGCCAAGCAGACCTGTCTCAATCGCGGCTTCGACAAGTGCGATAAGACCGATAAAAGGCAATAAAATTTGCAACAGCGACGCAATAAAGCGCCACACATGGGCACCGCGTTGAGTATGACGGCTAAGAAACCCAACGATGCTATACGACCAGCGACGCCCACGCCACAAAAGGACAAAGCCGACCAGCGCGAGAATAACAATTTGTGGCAAAGCACGCCCAAAGCTATTTCGTTGCGCTTCCGATTTGAACGCTTGTGACACCTCATGCGTCAAAGCGCTACTCGAACTGCCCAAAGCCTCAAGCGCAGGCCCCCAATACACAGGGTTGAGAGGACTTGGCCCGGAACTAAGCAAGGCGTCAGTTTGGCGTTCACGGATCAGCGTATCGATCTCTTTGATGACGCCGTCAGCACGGCTGTAAGCTTCTTCGGCAGTGACAACAGGTGCGCGCAAACGTTGCAACTGGCTGGTTAACTCTACGCGACGCTCGGCAATATCTGGCGCTTCCTCGACCCCCTCCGCAGGCGTGCCAAGGCTGGCAATTTGCGAATTAAGCGTCGCTATGCGCGATTGATTAGCGCTTTGTGCTTCTAAAAATTGCTCTCGCCATCCGACAACTTGTATGCGCAGAGATTCAAGCGCACTCGAAGAGGCACGCCCGTTTTCAACAGCAATTTCAGCACGTTGTGCGACGTTCTTCCATGCCGTATAGTCTGGCCCAGTGGCTTGCGCCGTAACGGACAGTGGCAAGGCGAGCAGCAAAAGCGTGCAAAGCAATCGCAAAAGCGAAGGTCGTTGCATCAAACGTCCTCGAACACACTAGGCACAACGCTTGGCTCTTTATCAAGCCATGCGGGCACAGGTAAATCTTTAGAGCGCAAGAACTCAGGGTTGAACAATTTGGACTGATAACGCGTCCCGAAATCGCACAGGATCGTCACGATCGTATGCCCTGGCCCCATCTCTTTCGCCATACGGATCGCGCCTGCGATATTCACACCGGACGACGCCCCAAGGCACAGACCTTCGGTTTCGAGCAGATCAAAAACGATCGGCAATGCTTCATCGTCATGGATGTTGAACGACATATCCGGCGTAAAGCCTTCAAGGTTTTTAGTGATGCGGATTTGACCAATGCCTTCAGCGATTGAGCCGCCTTCGCTCATGACCAGTTCACCGTTGGTGTAATAGTTGTAAAGGGATGCTCCGTCCGGATCAGCAAGACCGATTTTCACGCCCTTTGGTTGCAACGAAAGACCAACACCCGCGAGCGTGCCACCAGAACCGACAGCGCAGATGAAGCCATCCACATTGCCATCGGTTTGTGCCCAGATTTCGGGGCCAGTTGTGTCGATATGCGCTTGGCGGTTGGCGACGTTGTCAAACTGGTTCGCCCAGATCACACCCTCATTCGTAGTGCGCGCCAACTCTTTGGCGAGACGCTCGGAGTAGCGTACAAAATTGTTCGGATTGCGGTAAGGCGCGGCTGGCACTTGCACCAACTCTGCCCCCGCAAGACGCAGCATATCTTTCTTTTCCTGAGACTGCGTTTCAGGGATCACAATGACTGTTTTGAACCCCATGGACGAACCAACAAGCGCAAGACCGATGCCCGTGTTGCCCGCTGTTCCCTCAACAATCGTGCCACCGGGTTTCAGCTCTCCACTGGCAACAGCATTCTGGATAATCGAAAGTGCCGCACGGTCCTTGACCGACTGACCCGGGTTCATGAATTCCGCTTTGCCCAAAATCGTGCAGCCGGTGAGCTCGGACGCGGCTTTAAGCTTGATAAGCGGTGTGTTTCCAATGGCCTGAGCCAGATCTTGCGCGACGATCATGTGCATCTCTCCTTGCTGCTGCACATATCTAAGCGCCTGCCAGAGCTAACTCAAGTCACCAATCCGCCATCACGCGTTTGCACGCAGGCTTTCGCGATGACGCGCTATCCACAAGAGCATCATCGTGGTGGGTGCAAGATTGATCTCGCCGCTGTCTACTAGCGCCATGGCACGATCAAACGAAATCACATGGGTTCGGATGTCTTCATTTTCGCTCGCCAGCCCATGGGTCCCTTCCATGGCCGGATCCAGCGCGCAAATGCCCAGAAAGCAATGGAAAAATTCAGTAGAGTAACCGGGGCTTGGATAGACTTTCATCATCGGACGGATATCTCGTAGATCAATCCCCGCTTCTTCCACCGCTTCGCGGCGCGCAGCCTCCATGGGCGGTTCCCCTGCATCCACAAGCCCCGCGATAGGCTCAAGCACCCAAGGCTTAGGATCCTCTCGCATCAGCGGTCCGTAACGCAATTGCTCTATCAACATCACCAGATCGTTTTTCGGATCATAAGGCAGGACCAAAGCAGCATCATAAGCCACAAAGGCAGACCTTTGCAGCGTTTCGCTTTGTGTGCCGTCAAAGCGCGGGTAGCTCAACTCGAACGTATCAAGGCGAAAGAACTCCGCAAAACCATCGCCAGTTGGCTTAAGGGTCACATCTGCGCTGCTTGTGTCGCGGCGCAAAGATGTAGGCGCAGTTTCTTGCGCCAGCTGTTTTGCCCAACCCCGCGCCCGAAAGAACGGCAACAGACGCGCCACCTCATCGACACTTCTTTTGCCGTAATGCTCCATCACTTCGCGCGCGGCCGCTTCGCTCACCCTGCCCCACTCTGCGATCCAGTCGTCCAAGACCCATTCAGCGCCAGCGCTCCAAACACCCACTTCTGGAAAGAAAACCTCAGCTTGTGCGTTGCGGCCTGCGCTGAGTTCAACAGCGACTGATGCGAGATCATATTCAAACCCGCCCTCATAAAACCTTAGGCGATCCACATCCTGTGGGCTAAGATCTTGCACCAATATTCCGCGTGCGCGCCCCCTCGGGTGCGCAGCAATCATCGGAAACGGCTCATCCTTGACCCAACTCACCAAATGATCCGGCAAGAGAGCTTCGCTGATATCAATTTCAGCGCCGGATCGGCCCAAAACAATCTCTAGCAATGGAATATGACAAAGCGTTCCGTAAAAGAACAATGCGCGGTTCATGAGGCGCGTTTGGCCGTAAACTCCGCCGCAAACCCAGAGAGCGCAGAGCCGACCACAAGCGTGCCGAGTATCAAAGGTGTCGCCACAAGCACCGCATTCTCCGCCATCAACTGAAACATCGCCGCCAATGCCTCAAACGCGCCGTCATAGCGGTTGCGCATGGAGCGTTCGAACATCTCGATGGAAGCATGCGCGAGCGAGACCCACAAAAACAACATGATACCGCCCGTAAGGCCATTGTTGATTGCGGCCGCCATACCGCGCCCTGCCCGACTGCCAATCACTTGCCAGCCGACGACAAACGCAAGCACAAGATTGATCAAGTTGAAGTTGCCAAAGGGTTTGTCTTCTTCGAACAGCTCTTTGATTTGTTCCGAAACAATCCATGCTAAAACAGCGAGACAAAGAGCGGCGATAACGCGTGCGGCTGTGGGCATTGTATTTGGCTCTCTTGGCTTAACTTGGTTTGCGAATAGTGATCTGTGTTACGTCGCAGTTTCCGCTGTGAAAGGTCGATGCGCAAGAGGTGAGATAAAAGTTCCACATCCGGCGGAAGCGATCATCAAATCCCATCCCCGCGACAGTGTCCCATTTGTCGTTAAACGTCTCGAACCAACGGCGTAGCGTGATCGAGTAGCTCGCACCAAATTCTTTCGATCGGATCACGTCTAGACCTGCTTTGTGCACCTCTGCTTTCAGCGCACCGGGGCTTGGTAGCATACCGCCCGGAAAGATGTATTTCTGGATGAAATCCACACCGCGTTTATATACCTGCCAACGACGATCTGCGACGGTGATAATCTGTAGCGTTGCTTGCGCACCAGGCTTGAGACGTTCGCGCACTGTCTCAAAATAAACGGGCCAGTACTTCTCACCGACGGCCTCAAACATCTCGATAGAAGCGATACCGTCATAGACCCCTTTTTCGTCGCGGTAGTCTTGCAACTTGAACTCGACAAGGTCAGAAACACCAGCTTTTTCAATGCGTTGCTTAGCGTACTTGTACTGCTCTTCGCTGATCGTCAGACCTGTTACGCGAATGCCGCGTTCTTTGGCTGCGTACTCTGCAAAGCCGCCCCATCCGCAACCGATCTCAAGAACATGATCGCCTGCTTTCGCGCCCATTTCATCAATCATCGAAGCGTATTTGGCCGTTTGTGCATTCTCTGTGCTCTCTTGACCCGTCTCGAAAATAGCGGACGAGTAGGTCATCGTTTCATCGAGCCAAAGCCCATAAAACTCGTTACCCAAGTCGTAATGGTAAGAGATATTCTTGCGGGCCTGCTCTTTATGATTGCGCTGAAGCCAGAAGCGGAATTTCTCCATAAGACGCACTAAACCCATGCCCGGAAATCCGTCGTAAACATCCTCATTGTCCATATGGACGAGGTCCATGAACGCCTGCAAATCAGGGGTAGACCACCAGTCATCAAGGTAAGCATCGCAAAAGCCAAGGTCCCCTTCGCGGATAAGTCGCGCAAAAAGATCAGGGTTTTTGATGTGAATCTCTGCCACAGGGCCTGGATTCTTGCCCTCGGCGCGAAAAACGCGGCCATCGGGCAAGTGAAAATCAACGCTGCCATTGTTCATGTTGTTCGACATCGCGAACACCTGAGTAAAATAGCGCGGCAGGCCCTTTTGGCCGTCAGTGGTCGTCAGAATCATATCACCCCCCAATCGGTGAATCGGCACGTCTTTTCATAAAGGTAGCCCGTTTTTTTATCTTTGTAGTCTTAAAACCCTCGGGCTTGATAGGCATCAAGCGCACGCTGGCGACCTGTCGCTGCGTCAACGATTGGTTGTGGATAAATCGCATCAGGCGTCAGGGCCCAACTTTCAGGTATTGCTTTGAAGAAACTCAGCGCCGTGTCCGGCGGGTTTCGCTGCCCTTCAGCAATCCATGCACGCACGTAACTGCGCTCACGGTCAAATTTATCAAGCTGCGTGACAGGGTTGAACACGCGAAAGTATGGCGACGCATCGGGCCCAGAGCCTGCGGCCCATTGCCAGCCCATCGCATTACTCGCAGGGTCCCAATCGGTAAGGCACTCATCAAACCACGTTTGGCCCACTTTCCAGTGGGTCAGCAGATGCTTGGTCAAATACGAGGCCACGATCATCCGACCGCGATTGTGCATTTTACCCGTCACATACATCTCGCGCATGGCTGCATCGACAAACTCGATCCCCGTGCGCCCTTGCTTCCACGCAATCACATCTGGATGATCCGCATCTGTGTTCCACTTGAACTTGTCCCAATCGGGCTTCCAATTGCTATCAAGAATATGCGGTGTGTGATGCATCAAATGATAGGCAAACTCGCGCCAGACCAGTTCTTTCAAAAAAACCTCGGCATCGGCATCGCCCTCAAGCAGCGCGCGCATCCCTGCGTGCCAGCATTGGTGCGGAGATATTTCACCAAGCGCGAGGTTTTCGCTAAGACCAGATGTGCCAACTGTCGAAGGGATATCACGCATTTCGACGTATTTCGCTACATCTTGCTCTATAAACTCGGCCAAACGGTTTTGAGCCGCATGTTCGCCCACTTGGGCGTGCTGTTCGACAACTTCACCCCCACGACGCATTGCAGCGCCAAGTCGCCAATCCTGAAGCGCTTCGCTTTCGATCTTATTCGCAACCGTTATCTTTGACGGCACAGGGAGCGGCACCTCGACGTCACGATCTTTTACAGAGCGCCAGAACGGTGTGTACACTTTATACATACCGCCCATCTTCGTCTCGACGCTCCATGGCTCGAACATCAGATGCCCACCAAAGCTACGCGCCTCAACGCCGCCAGCCCGCAAGCTGGCCTTCACGTCGGTATCTCGTGCAACGCTTTGCGGATCATACAGTCGGGACCAATAAACACCCTGTGCGTTCGTCTCTTTGATCAAATTCTGAAGCACTTCAAGCGCGGGTCCACTGCGTAGAACCAGCTGCACGTTCAAATCAGCAAGCGTGCGTTCAAAAACCTCCAGCGCTTTGCCAAGACGCCATTTTGGCGCAGCGCCAAGCTTATTCACCAAATCATCTTTGATAAAAACCGCAATAACGGGCGCGCCGCTTTTGGCGGCTGCGTGAAAAGTGGGCTGGTCTGAAACGCGCAAATCACGGCGAAACCAGACAAGAATGGGTTGTTGTGTGCTCACCCGAGCCCCCAGTGTTTGTGTTCTGTGTTATTGTTTTATTAGTTTACGCGGCGGGCAGGTAATTAGATCAAAGAATATCGTCCAAGGCATTCAAAAGCTGATCAATTTCGCCCTTAGAGGTGTAGTGCGTGAAGCTTAGCCGCAGCACACCTTTGCTCAGATCCACACCCATCGCGCTAAGCGGTCTTTGCGCATAAAAATCGCCGCCCCCTGCCATGATGCCGTGTTTCACCAGCTGTTCTGCCAAATCTTCCGCATTGTCTTGGGATGCCAAGGCCACCGTCGGTGCGCGCGAAGAGGCCTGTGCAGGGCCGATGAGCCGCACAGAATTCTTTTCTGAAACATAATCAAGGAGCGGCTGCAACAACACCTCTTCATGCGCGCGCATCAAATCATGCACGCCTGCGCCTTTGTCGGCTGCATTTCCTTCAATCCCATGATGCCACGCCAAAGCGTCGATATAATCCGCCATGCCAGCACTCGCGGCGACCTGCGCATGATCCGGTCCCGCAGGGGTGAACCGCTTGTACAAGCTATCTCCGTTGAAGTGGTGCCCTTGGTTCGGCAACGTCATCCCCAACGCGCGGCGCATTACCATAATGCCCTGGTGCGGGCCGAAAGTTTTATAGGCAGAAAACAAATAAATATCAGGCCCGAGTTCGCCCACATTCGGGATGCCATGGGGCGCATAAGAGACGCCATCGACACAAACAAACGCGCCAGCGGCATGAGCAATTGCGGTAATCTCGGTTATTGGATTGATTTCGCCCACCACATTGGAGCAATGGGGAAACACAACTAGGCGCACCTTTTCGTCGAGCAAATTCGCAAGGGTTTCGGGATCAAGATGACCCGTCTCTGGATCAATCTGCCATTCGCGTATTTCAATTCCGCGCGCGGCGAGACGACGCCAAGGGCCAGAGTTCGCTTCGTGGTCTTGGTTGGTGACAACAATCGCTTCGCCCGGCTCCATAAACTCCGCAAACGCCTGTGCTAGAACATACGTGTTCTGCGTTGTGGATGGCCCGAAAGACACCTCATCCGTATCCACACCCATGATCGCTGCAAGACGCACACGCGCCTCATCCATCTCTTCACCAGCTAAGCGCGAAGCATCATAGGCGGAATAAGGCTGTACTTTGCGTTCGGTATAATACCGTGTCAAACGATCGATCACCGCGCCACATGTGTAACTGCCACCGGCATTCTCAAAAAACGCCTGACCTTGCAAGGAAGCCTGCGAAAAGGCCGGAAACTGCGCGCGCACGAAATCCAGATCGAGTGTCATATATCATCCCCAAAAAATCTTTGATTACACAAACGCAAAAGGCCCCGACGCGCAAGCTGTCGGGGCCTCTTAATCTTATTTAACGCATTGACTACTCTGCTGGCGTTGCCGCCGCGATTTCTGAATGCGTCGTTGGCACGCCGACAGCTTCACGACGACCATCGTTGTAGATCGCTTTGATAAGCGCGATGCACATCAAAACCATCACCAATGAGAACGGCAAAGCCCCGATGACCATCGCGGTCTGGATAGCGCTGGTACCGCCAGAGATCAGCAAACCGCCAACCACTAGCGCCAAAGCACCCCCCCCCAGAACAGGATATGCGGACGCGCCTTAGGGCCCTCATCGCCCGCCGCGTTGATTGTGTTCACGATCAACACCGCAGAGTCTGCAGAGGTCACCAAGAACGTCATCAGCAAAACAACGATCATCACCGCCATCATCCAAGACAAAGCCTGCGAAATCGGCTCGAGCATGAATGCCGTCATCGCAAAGATCTTATCGCCATTCGCAGCGTCCAAGAGTACACCGTTTGCATCACCGTTCAGCTCGAGATCAACTGCTGTACCGCCAGCCCATGCGAACCATACAAAGCACATCAGGGATGGAACGATCATCGCGCCAAGCACGAATTCACGGATTGTACGCCCACGCGAAATGCGCGCGAGGAACAGACCGACGAACGGCGCAAACACAATCCACCAAGCCCAGTAGAACACAGGCCACCAGCCCTGCCACTGTGCAAGTTTGAACGCTTCGGAACCCTCTACTCCATCAGACGCATAAACATTGAAGCTGAGCCAAGGAAGCGCCACGAGATAGTCCCAGATGCCGATGAAAAAGGCCGTCGCACCGAACCATGTCGCACCAAAGATGATGAAGAACCCAAGCAGCAGGATCGACAACACCATATTAATGTTGGAGATCCACTTGATGCCTTTTCCAACACCTGAAAGTGCAGACAGTGTAGACGCACCCATGATCACGACCAAGGCCACGATAATGCCGATTGTCGTCGCCGAACAGTCCTCTGTCGCGAGACCGCCAAAACCGATGCGTGTCAGGCCAGCAACGAATTGCTCAACACCAAAACCAAGCGTTTGCGCAACGCCCAAAATGGTCGCAACAACAGCTACGATATCAATGATGTGACCCAAGGTGCCGGACAAAGCTTTGCCAAACAAAGGCGTCAAAGCTGAGCGGATCGTAAGTGGCAAACCACGGCGGTAGCTAAAGAACGCAAGCGAAAGACCGGCCACCGCGTAACACGCCCAAGCCCCCAGACCCCAGTGAAGGTAAGACCAAACATAAGCCTCGCGCACGTTGTCTTGGCTCAAAGCTGAGTTCACGCCTTGAATAACCGCTGGGTTGTTTTTGAAATGCGCAATAGGCTCTGCGACAGCCCAAGTTAGCATCCCAAACACCGATACCGGCGCCAAACATCATCGAGAACCAAGAGAAGTTACTGAACTCTGGCTTTTCGCCATCTTGCCCAAGGTTCAGACGACCCGCGGTTGGCCAAATCGCAAGACCCAGACAAACGATCACGAAAAACGCAACGACCCAGATGTACCAAGCCGCAAAGTTGTTGAGAATTGCAGCATTCCAAGTGCTCAGCATCGCTCCCGCCTGTACAGGCCAGAAGATGCACCAGACTACGAGTACGCTGATGATTATTTTAGAGACAACGGTAACGTCGACGCTAAACCCGCCGTAAAAACCGGTATCTGCGGTTTTTATCGGAAGGTCCGTGAGAGGAGGCTTCATATGAACATGTGCCTATTGTTCGTTTTTTATTTTTTCGTGGAAAAAGGCTAACACAGCCTTCGTATTTTACGAAAAATTTCGAAACAACGCATAAACCCTTGAAATAAATCGCTTATGCACTGCAAGCAGGTCACTTAGATTAAGATTGATACACCTGCTACGTGCACTCTGTATCCAGAATCGCTCACGCCTCTGGTTGCATTACTTGATCGCCGCAGCAATCGCATCAGCATGGGCTTTGATCGCATCCATATCACCCATTTTACCTGCTGGACGCATCGAAACGCCTTCATGGCGCGGGTGAATGTGAAAATGCAAGTGAAACACTTCCTGCCCACCAGCCGCTTCAGAAAACTGCTGCAAAGTGATGCCATTGGCCCCAAACGCACTCATACACGCATTCGCCACTTTGTTCACAGTGGCCATGCACGCCGCGAGTTGCGCAGGGCTCGCATCCAGAATATTGCGGCACGGCGTTTTCGGGATCACCAAACAATGCCCGTCGCTGCGCGGCATGATATCCATGAAACAATAGGTGTCTTCGTCCTCGTACACCTTGAAACTGGGGATCTCGCCCTTGAGAATTTTGGCGAAAATGTTTTCTGGATCATACTGCATGTGAGGTCTCTTTTCAGAAATTGGGTGTCATGACTTTAGGGGTTGCTGTGCGCACACTGCAAGGGCAAGGCACGCATCATCTGGATCGCACCACCCGTTTCGCGCTCTTCAAAACCGATTTCTCGGTAAAAGCCTTGAGCATGAAGGTTGTGCGCCATAACGCCCAGCGTCAGCCCCGCACATCGATGCAGCGCCGCGTGTTCAGCTGCACTTTGCATCAGCGCGCGCCCGACACCCTGCCCGCGCATAGCGGCATCAACGAACAGATGCTGCACGTCCATCAAACGTCGCGCGAATTGCAACTGCACTTTCTTTTGCAAAGCCGCATAACCGACGATTTGTCCTTCACGCTCAGCGACGATCAGCTTGAGCCAAGGTGTTGGACCAAAACAAAGGAATACAAGATCCTCCACCTCGATCTGTGCAAGATCATCGTGATGCTGCGCCAGATGCGCGATCATTTCCACAATGCGCTGTGCATCGCACGCGCGCGCCTCTCGTGTAGTAATTTGTTCCATACTGTCTCTCTTCTCAAAACCAGAGAGGCATATGCTCCACAAAAAAACCGCCCCTCTGGGCGGTTTCATTCATGCTCAAATGTAGATTAACCAGCCTTGCTATATTGCAAAGCGATAAAACGAATTCATGTGAGCGGTCTGTGTCATGGGTGTTGGATAAATCATCCGCAAGCACCGCGCAAGGGCGATGCTCGCAGTGTGTTTTTACGCGTTCACATCAACAACGACACGGCCTTTGACCTGACCTTTAAGAATATCGCGACCCAAAGCTGGCAAATCAGAGAGCACAGCTGGCTGCACCATTGCTTCCAATTTATCCATTGGCAGGTCCTTCGCAACACGCTCCCACGCGCGCAGACGGTTCTCATAAGGTTGCATAACACTATCGATGCCAAGCAGGTTAACACCGCGCAACAAGAACGGAATAACCGTCGCTGGCAGACCCGCACCACCGGCAAGACCGACAGCGGAAACCGATGCGCCATACTTCATCTGACCGAGTACGCGCGCAAGCATCTCGCCACCGACAGCATCCACACATCCGCCCCACACTTCTGCTTCAAGCGGACGCTTCACCGTCTCGTTCAACTCTTCACGCGCCACGATCTGCGTCGCGCCAAGGCCGCTCAAATACTCAGCAGTCTCTGGACGCCCCGTGACCGCTGCAACCTCATGACCCAAATGCGCCAGGATCGCTGTCGCGACTGAACCAACACCGCCTGCAGCCCCTGTCACCAAAACAGGTCCGTCTTTGATCCCGTGATCCTCAAGCGCCATCACAGCGAGCATGGCGGTGAAACCAGCAGTTCCAACTGCCATCGCTTGGCGCGTGTCCAAACCGCTTGGCAGGGGCACAAGCCAGTCGCCACTCACGCGTGCTTTCTGGGAATAACCGCCCCAATGCGCCTCGCCGACGCGCCAGCCTGTCAAAACGACCTTGTCGCCCGCTTTGTAACGCGCATCATCAGACGCTTCGACAGTGCCCGCGAAATCGATGCCTGGAATATGCGGGTAATTACGTACCAAGCCGCCACCGGGCCCAATGCAAAGCCCGTCTTTATAGTTCACTGTAGAGTACTCCACCGCAACCGTCACATCACCTGCTGGCAGATCATCAAGCGTGATCTGCTCCACAGCCGCGCTGGTCTTACCTTCTTCATTCTTGTTCACGATCAATGCATTAAACATCTCTTATCCCTTCATCTTTCCACTTAAACTTCGGGGTTTGGGGCTGGCCCCAGTCCGACCTCGATCAAATCCAAAACGTCTCCCAAACCGTGACAGGTTGAATGCCTGTCGGCGTGACAACATCCAATTCACTTCCCGCATCCCAATGGGTCATGCGCACCATTCCGATCGCGACGTTCGTCGCAAAATCTGGTGAATACGCCGCAGAACTCACAGTTCCAACCTGACGATCTCCATCCATCAAGGGCCAAAGCCGATCACAGGTTGGAACTGCGTCGCCGTGTATCTCAATTGGGCGTAACTGCTTCACAGGTCCTTCTTTCGCAACCCGCAAAAGCGCATCGCGACCAACACAGCCAATCGCCGTGGACGTGTTGCAGAACTTTCCAAGCCCGCATTCATGGGGCGTGTTGTCGTCGTTCATGTCGTTGCCGTAAGACAGCAAGCCACCCTCGATCCGCTCGATCAGGTTGGGACAACCAGCATACACATCCAAGTCCTTGCCTGCTTCCATAAGTGCATTCCACAAAGGCATGGCAATGTCAGAGCCTTCGACGTAAATCTCGAATCCGCCTTGTTTGGAATAGCCAGAGCGCGCCACAACCAACTGACGGCCTTGAAATTCGAACATGCCATAGCGGAAAAACTTCACGTCTTTCACACCGTCGCCAAAGACACGCGCCATCAGCGCTTCTGCTTTCGGGCCTTGCACAGCGAGCGGCGACACATCGGGCTCATCCACCAACACATCCAAGCGATAGCCGTTAGCGATGCCCTTTACCCACAATAATAGATCACTGTCAGCAATCGAAATCCACCAGCGATCCTCGGCAAGTTTCACCGCGACTGGATCATTGAGCATACCGCCCGTCTCATCAACGATAGGCACGTAATAACACTGCCCCGCATTCATCCCGCGCAAGTCGCGTGGCGTCAGCATTTGCATCAAGCGCGCGGCATCAGGACCGCGCAATTCCACCTGACGCTCGACCGCAACATCCCAAATTTGCACTGCAGATTTCAGGTGGTGATAGTCTTCCTCGACAGAGCGAAAAACCGTCGGCAAAAGCATGCGATTATAAACGGTATAAGCTTTGACGCCTGCGGCTTCGACTCCGTCCGAAAACGGTGTGCGCCGCAAACGGCGCGAAGGAGAGATAAGAGCCATAGGGGCTACTCCGGTAAAAATGGGATATCAGTAGTGTACATCGGCGCGTCAGCGGCGCCGAGCATAGCATGGACCTGTCCACGATGATGGGTTTGGTGATTGAACATTTGCACAACGCACATGGCGCGCGGCTTGCTGATATCGGCCTGAATAGCGCCAGAAAACCACGTAAGGTCGCCCGTCAGATCAAGATGCGTCACACCTTTCGCCCAAGCCACAAAACGCGCATCCGTGCGAAACCGCTCTGTTGACCATTCGGCCAGCGTTTTCGTCGTGTCCGTTGTGTCGGTCTTGGTCAAATCGGTCTCTGCGGGGCCCATGCCACCATCAAAGCGCGAAATCCAAAGCGTATCCCCCCAAAGCAAATGGTTTACTGTGCGAAAGATAGAACCGAAAAACGCGCCGCGATCTGCGCGTAGATCGGCATCTGTCATGCTCTCAAGTGACTTCAAAAGCTCTGCGTTTTGCCAGCGATTGTAGCGCGCCATGAGCAAGCAATACTCAGGCGAGATCATTTTTTGTCACTGCCCCAGTCGATCGGGCAAATCTCGGCAGACTTGCCGCCAAAGTCCCAGATACGACCAAAATCACGGACCTTAGACTTGATGCCTTTTGCAGCAATAATATCCGGCCCCATCCAGTACTTTGAATTCGAAATCATCACCGGATGATCAGGGTTCGCGCCTGTAATCATCTCGATTTCGCCTTGGATTTTACGCCCGATATAGAGACCACGCTTCTTGCCATCGCGCACGATTTCGACCTTCTCGCGCTCTGCATTGACGATGTCGCTGACCAACATCGTGAACAGACCAGTCGTGCCACCTGCGGCGCCAGAGAAAATCTGCAAGAGGCCGTTATACGCTTTGCCAGAGGCGCGCTCGTCCACGTAAGCGGCGACTTTCCAGCCACCTTCCGCCATGCGGCCTGGAATTTCGACCATCAAACCGACGTTGAGGCCGTTCAGGTCTTCACCCTCGTAGTGACCTTCATCAATCGCAATCGCCATCCATGCGTTGCAGTGGCCTTCTGTGGGAGGGTGCGCGCCAAGCGAGACAACGCAAGGGCAGAACAATTCGCACGAGCAGTTCAAGAACAATTCGCCCTTGATCGCCCAATCCGTATGCGATGCCGTGCGCCGCTTTGGGTTGCTCATCCGGCTGTCGATGCGCTGGCTGACTGGCAAACGATCCGCGTCGGGTTTCTTTTTAACTGCCATGTGATCTCATCCTCCCATGAGCGGGGTCCAAAGCAGCACCGCCGCTCCGGCTGCGATCAAGATCGCCCCCATTGGTTTTGTTACGTAATGCCCGATCTGGGGCAGTTTTTCGATGACCATAAAGAACGTAGCGAGGCCCATCCACAAGAGGCTCATCACGCCTCCAACAAAGCCAAGCGCCATAAATCCCCAGCAACAGCCCACGCAGAATGCGCCAAGCCCGAGGCCCATTTTGAGACCGCCGAAGTATCCTGTCTGCCAATGCCCCAAGAAGTAGTTCATCGGACTGTGGCAGACCCCGTGGCAGACTTCCTTGGCTCGGGTGAACTGAAACAAGCCAACGACAATCAGCAATCCACCTGCAAATAACGTAGAATTGGGAATGCCAAGCATATCAATCACGCCGCCGAACAGTAGCGCGAGTTGTACGGCAGCGATAAGGGCCGCAAAGGCCACCCAAGCAATCATGTAGCCAGACAAAATACCCAACCACCCTGCCCGCGTGCCATCTGCGGACGTCATCAACATCTCGTAAGCGCGCAAGGTTGGCACCATCGTCGGCAACATCATAGCCGCCATCATGATCGCCCACATGGAAAATAGCGGGCCAAATTCAGCCATGGGCATTTTCATGTCCATGCGCGGATCCATCGCCGCCATCCGCGCGCCCATTTCGCCCGGACGCCCCAAAAGATCGAGGTCCATCTGCATCGCCATCATATACATCATCCACCACGCAAGGAGGATGATCGTAAAAAAGCCAAGCCAAAGAGTAGAACGGACCATAGCGTGCGGAATCACTTTTAGGTTTCGGTTGCGTTTTTAATGTCAGACATTTAAACGTCAGACAAATGAAAATTGATCCAAATTCCAAATCCGATCTCTCTGCGCAGATCGCCAAAGCGATCCGCGATGCGATTGTGAGTGGCGCGTTGATTGTTGATGAGCGCTTGCCCTCTGAAGCTGAGCTCTCCGAGCAATTTGAAGTGTCACGCGCGACCGTTCGTGAAGCTTTGAAACGCTTGGCCGCGCAAAGTCTGATCCGCACCCAGCGCGGTGCGTTTGGTGGGGCTTTCGTTAATCGGCTGAGCTTTGAAGAAGCGTATGGGCAGCAGATCACAACATCGACGCTTTTGCTGTCGATGAACGCAGTGAGTTTCGAAACAGCGTGCGAGGCACGGTTTGCATTAGAGCGCGCCTGTGCGCCGCTTTGCGCAAAGCGGCGCACACCTGACCATCTAGCAACGATGCGGGCCGAGATTTTTCGCCAATCCCAACCCGGTCTGAGCGATGAAAGTTGGTGCGCGAGTGATGTCGCGTTTCACCGTGCATTGGTGGATGGTGCCGGCAATCCGGTTCTGTCCTATCAACTCGCAGGCGCTGTCGAGGCGATGCAACCTTTGATGAATATGATCACGTTTACCGCGCGATCACGCGAACGCATAATAGCACTGCACACAAAAATCGCTGATTTTTGCGATGCAGGAGACGGCCCTGCAGTTGATCAAACTTTAGAAACGTTGGCAGCTTACACATTGCAGTTGGGTCAAGAAATGGCCGATAAAAAAGCAAACCGTTAAAGCCGCAGTGCAGACAATTTTTTCTAGAAAAATTGCGTGCGCCCTTTGGAGACTTCAATGATTGAAATCATCAATATCATCGTCGCATTGATGACCATCGCATTTGGCGCGTTTGGCTTTCTTGCTCCACGCTATACAGCCTCTGCGCTAGATCTGGGGATCGGCCCCAGCAATATGGGGCTGAGCGAATTGCGCGCATCTGTGGGCGGATTGTTTGTGGCCATGGGGATATTCGCAATCTGGTCAGGCATCCCAATGGCCTATGCGATGTTGGGTGTCGCTTATACAGGTGCCGCAGTCGGACGCTTGGTGTCGATTGTTTTGGACAAACCCCCGTTCAAGAAAGCAATGCTCTATTTTTCACTCGAAGCCGGCCCCGCGGCGTATCTGCTCTTGGCAAACCTTTAAGCGCTACCTATATATGAGATGTCCGCAAGGACTATGGACATAAACGCGCCCGTAATAAGCGGTTCGGACCCGGGGGCGGTACCCGGCGACTCCACCAATCACCCGTTCATTTGACGGCGGAGGGGGTCGAAATAGGATCGACGAACGTCTAAAGGGGTTAGCTTTGTTTCGGCTGGGTGCCACCGTATCGGCCCAAAATGTACAATTGCAAATGACAATCGTGCTCCAATGGCGATGGCAGCGTAAGCTACCGGAACTATTGAAAACTTAAGCCCTACGGTTTAGCGACTTTAGGCGGGGTTCGCAGGTACCTGGCAACAGAAACCTGCACTACTTTTCCCTCTTTTTGGGGCTCTGCCCCCGTCTGATCAAAGATCAGCCTCCCCCGGGATATTTAAGAAGAAGGGAAACAAGCAGGTTAGCGCCCTTCAAAATCGGCGGTGCGTTTGTCGAGGAATGCAAGGACGCCTTCTTTGAAATCGCGCGTTTGACCGCATTTGCCTTGGAGTTTTGCCTCTAGCGTGAGTTGATCTTCAAGCGAGTTTTCAAAGGACGCGCGGATCGCATGTTTGGCTTCGGCATAAGCCGCGGTAGGACCATTGGCCAGATGCGTCGCGCGGGCTTTCCATGTCGCGACGAACTCTGCCTCTGGCACGGCTTCCCAGATCATGCCCCAGCGTTCTGCCTGCTCAGCAGAGATTTTATCCGCAAACAAGGCTGCGCCCATCGCTTTCGCCATGCCCATTTGGCGCGGCATGAAGTAAGTGCCACCCGCATCAGGGATCAAGCCGATCTTGGTGAACGCCTGCATAAAGAACGCTTTTTCAGACGCAATCACCACATCCGCACCAAGGGCGAGGTTGGCGCCCGCGCCAGCGGCCGCTCCATTCACAGCGCTGATGGTGGGCACAGGGCAATCGGTGATCGCCGCAAGCATGGGTTGGTATTCATCGCGCAACGTGCGTTCAAGATCGACGTTACCTGCGTTGGCGCGATCACCCAGATCCTGCCCCGAGCAAAACGCGCGCCCTGCCCCAGTGAGCACCACACAACGTGCTTCGCGCCCACCTGTGCGCACGGCATCGGTGAGTTCCGCGCGCATCTGAGTGCTCAGTGCGTTCATAACGTCTGGACGATTGAGCGTTATAACCGCGATATTGTCCGCGACTGCGTATGTGATTGTTTGATAGTCCATGCTCGTCCTCATATTCAAAACGCGGCGGTGTCACTCGTCTTTGAGCAGCTCAGCCAATCTGTTCTTTTCCGTGTCACTAAGTGCGACAACTTCGGGCTCAGACGCGCCTTGACGCGTGCGCAGATACCCAAAGCCAATCGCGCTGGCTAACAGCAGCATGAGCGGACCCGCGGCCCAAAGCAACCAGTTCGAGCCTGTGACGGTGGGTCGAAGCAACACATATTCGCCGTAGCGGTCCACGATAAAGTCAATCGCTTGCGAGTCACTGTCCCCACCCACCAGTCGCTCGCGCACCAAAAGGCGCAGATCACGGGCCAAGGGCGCTTCGCTCTCATCAATGGATTCATTTTGACACACGAGACAGCGCAACCCTTTCGAGAGGTCGCGCGCGCGTTGTTCCAGCACAGGGTCGTCCAACACTTCATCCGGTTGTACCGCGCTCAAGGGCAGCGCGATGACCATCAAAAGGATTGCAAGCGCCTGTCTCATTGCGCAGGCACGTGTGTTTCACGACGCTTGCGCGCGCCCGCAGCAACGCGGAACCTGCGATCAGACAGGCTTAGGAAACCTCCCAAGGCCATAAGCAACGTCCCTGCCCAAATCCAATTCGCTAAAGGTTTGATATAGGTGCGCAGCGTCCAGCCACCGCCCTGTTGCGGATCCCCGATAACCACATAGACATCACGTAAGAAACGATAATCGATCGCGGCTTCGGTCGTCGGCATTTGCGCGACAGGATAGTTGCGCTTTTCAGGGTTGAGCAGTGCGATATCAACACCATCCTGGCGCAAGATCACATCGCCCATCGTCGAGAGATAATTCGGACCTTGCACTCGTTTTACACCTTTGAGTTCCAGCTCGAATTGTCCAACGGTGAAGGGTTCATCAATCTTGGCGACGCGAATATCCTCGACCTGCCATGCCAAAAGACCTGCAATGCCAAACATCGTCACACCAAGGCCAGCATGGGCAACCGCCTTGCCCCAATCCGCACGCGGGAGACGCAACAAGCGATCCAATTTGCGTTGCGCGCGCATCCAAAGATCAAGAGCAGCGCCAAAGACCACCCAAGCGCCAAGGAACAAACCAAGGGGTCCCATAAGCGAGCGACCCGTTTGCATAACCCAAACCAGCAATGCCAAAGCCAGCGCAAGTCCGAAGACATAGCGCATTTGATGCACGGCCCGCCCGATCTTGCCACGTTTCCACGCAAGTGTTGAGCCAATCGGAAGGATCAAGCCTAACGCAATCATGAACGGCGTGAAGGCCATATTAAAGAACGGCGGCCCGACGGAAAGTTTGCGATCAAAGAACATTTCCGCAAACATTGGCCAAAGGGTTCCGACGAAGACCACAAAACACGAAACGGCGAGCAAAATGTTGTTGCTGACTAACGCACTTTCGCGGCTGACAACGCTAAACACACCTTTCGCTTCCATCGTTGAAGCACGCATCGCGAACAAGATCAAAGCGCCACCTGTGAAAAAGGCGAGGATCATCAGAATGAAAACACCGCGCTCTGGATCGTTGGCAAAGGCATGCACAGAAGTGAGCAGGCCTGAACGTACAATGAATGTACCGATCAGCGAAAAGCCAAAGGCGAGGATCGCAAGCAGGATTGTCCAACTCTTCAGGCTCTCGCGCTTTTCCACGACGATAGCAGAATGCAGCAAGGCAGCCGCCAAAAGCCAAGGCATAAAGGATGCGTTTTCGACCGGATCCCAGAACCAGAAACCACCCCAACCCAACTCGTAATAGGCCCACCAAGAACCAAGCCCGATACCAATCGTCAAGAATACCCACGCCGCGAGCGTCCAAGGACGCACCCAACGGGCCCAAGCCGCATCGACGCGGCCTTCGAGCAAAGCAGCGACCGCGAACGAGAACGCCATCGAGAGACCAACGTAGCCGAGGTAAAGGAACGGTGGATGGAAGGCCAAGCCCGGGTCTTGCAAGAGCGGGTTGAGGTCTTGGCCATCAAACGGCGGGACCGCGAGGCGTAAGAACGGGTTAGATGTGAAGAGAATGAAAGCGAAGAACGCCACTGCGACAGAGGATTGAATTGCTAAAACGCGGGCGCGCAACGTAGGTGGCAGATTGTCGCCAAACCACGCAGCACAAGCGCCAAAGAGTGTCAGAATAAGCACCCAAAGCAGCATGGAACCTTCGTGATTGCCCCAAACGCCACTGACTTTGTAAAGCATCGGCTTGGCGGAATGCGAATTCAACCAAACAAGGCGCAAGGAAAAATCAGATGTCACAAATGCATAGGTCAGCGCCGCAAAGGCAAACGCCGTAAACAAAAACTGCATCTTGGCAGCAGGTTCGGCCACGGCCATCCAGCCGTACCAGTGTTTGTGCGCGCCGATCAGAGGCACAACCGCTTGCACGATTGCGATCAAAAAGGCGAGGATGAGGACGAAATGTCCGAGCTCTGTAATCATAGCCCAAACTATAGGGCGCGCCTTGCATATCGCCAACCGTTTTCGAGCGGAATTGCGGTTCACATTGTCGCGGGTTTAGCCGCGTGTGTTGGCCCAATCCTGCAAAGCCGCGTTATTGGGGAATGCGGTTGTGAGCGGCGGCTCGGATTTGGCGCGTTTTGGCCGTGAGGCGGGCGCGTCTTTCATCGCGTCCAACGCTATGAGATTGCTCAGAACAGTTGGTGTCTGCGCCAGCGAAGCCTCGATTTACTTGTGGAACTGCTGGTTCTTTAACTGATGTCGCGCACCAAAGTAGAACGACACGATTGCCCCTAAAAGCCACCATAGCGGTTCAGGCACCAGTGCAATGCCTTGCATACGCGACGCAAACCAAATCGGGTCTGTTATTGCAGAGACAAACAGCGCGAGCGTTCCAAGCGCCATCGCCGGGCGCGGAATACGGTTCAGTGCATCCATAAAGCGATCAAACAGCCCGCGTTGTTGCAGCGCAAACTCGCCTGCGAACTGCGCCAAAGCATCACCGCGCATCACCGCTTCGCGCGCAGCGCCTTTTTCAGCGTTCTCGACAAAAACTTCTGCGGTGTCACGGATCAGGTTATTCCCGCCACCAAAGACCATCCCAAAAATACGATCAATCAAGCCCATGTTGAAATCCTTTGCTGAAATTCCTGCGATGTAAGGTGATATTTGGCGGACAAGAAACTCTCGGCTCGGGTGATCCAACCGCCTTTTCCCCCTGCCCGAGTGCGCGCATATTTACGGCTCGCCGCGCGTTTATCGGCCAAACGGAAATAATAATTGCGCCGCTCAATCGCATAAGCGTCACTCAAATGATCAGGGGCAGAATCATGCGCGCGCACCGCTGCCGCAATCGTTTGCGGGCCTATGGCACCATCTGCGTTGCACTCAAACCCCATTTTGGAGAGCATGCGTTGCAATATTTTTACCGCATTGCTGCCCGCGTTCACATACATATCAAACACGCTGGCTTGCATTGCATTAGGCAGTTGCGCGATGCGCGGCTTGTCAAAGTAATGCAGGATGAAAATATCAACTGCTTGCGCTTGGCTGAGACGCTTCACATCCGCCTCGCTCACGCGTCCATCGCCGGTCAGATCAAGACCAAGACGGCGCATGGTGTGGATCGTCACACCAAAATTCGTGGCACCACCCAGATCGCTCGGGTCATTCACATAGCCCCCCTCGCGCTGCACAATTTCAGCCGCCAAAGCGCGCACGTCATCGTTTTCGACTTTCGGCATATGCCACATCCCCCATCCTCAGACTCAACTGAAAATGCAGGGTGTATGGTTAATAGAATGCTACAAGTACGATCGCTCTATGCGTCAGGTTCTTGATAAACCCCTTGCGCCTTGAGCGCATCGACAACCTCTTTGGGCATGTAGGTTTCATCATGTTTGGCAAGTATTTCAGACGCTTCAAAGACGCCGTTGATGAATTTACCTTGACCAACCATACCTTGGTTTTCTTCGAATAGATCAGGAAGGACACCTGTGTAGGTCACTGGAATGCTTGCCCCGCCATCGGTCACGGAAAAGCGGATAACCTCACCCACGCCGCGCTGAATAGAGCCTTCTTCGACTAAACCACCAATACGAAACACCTCGTTCGGCTGCGGTGGTTCCGCGATAATCTGGCTCGGCGCGCGAAACAGGTTGATCCCGTCGCGCATCGCATACCCGATAAGCGCCGTCGACAAAGCCAGTGCGACAGTAGCAAGGGCCACTATCTGAATGCGCCGCTTTTTCTTGAGACCTGTCATTGCCATATCGAAAACTCCGAGCCGTTTACGGGAAGCACGGCGCAAGCATCAGCCCGTCCGTCTCAGGCAGACCTAACATCAGATTTGCGTTCTGCAAGGCCTGTCCACTGCTACCTTTTGTCAAATTATCCAAAGCTGCAACAACAATCGCACGTCCTTCGATGCGATCCGAGGCAACACCGATATGACAAAAGTTCGATCCGCGCACATGATGCGTGCTTGGTGTTTCGCCCATGGGAAGGACTTCGATAAATGGCTCCGCTGCGTATTGCGCAACAAGTGCCTCATAAACCGCGCTCGCATCACCAGACACATAGCAAGTCGCCAGAATACCGCGATTCACAGGCAACAGATGCGGCGTAAATTGAATGCGTACCTCGCGGCCAGCTAGTTTGCTAAACTCCTGATCAAACTCACCAAGGTGGCGATGCGTACCGCCAACGGCATAGGCATTATACCCTTCGGACAATTCCGCGTGCAGCAGGTTTTCTTTCAAGCTCCGCCCTGCCCCGGACACCGCGCATTTGAGATCCAGAATGATATCATCCAAGCCGATCACGCCCGCCGAAATCAAAGGGCGCAGGATAAACTGGCCCGTCGCCGCATTACAGCCCGTTCCGGCCACCAAACGCGCTGACCTAATCTCTTCACGGTAAAATTCAGACAGGCCATAGACCGCTTCTTTCTGAAGATCGACGGCGCTATGAGGATTGCCATACCACTCTGCGTAAGCCTCAGGATCACTCAAGCGGAAGTCCGCAGACAAATCCACGATCTTTAGATCACGCGGCAATTTCGCGATTACTTGTTGGCTTGTCTTATGCGGCAATGCGCAAAACGCGAGATCGATGTCGCTGAAATCAATATCCGCGATCTTCACCAGATCAGGCAAATCAAGATGGCGCAAATGCGGGAACACCTGAGCAAGCGGCTGACCTGCTTTGCGTTCCCCCGAGAGCGCTTTGATCTGCATGCTCGGATGCGTGGCGATAAGCCGGATAAGTTCAGCGCCAGTGTAGCCAGAGGCGCCAAGAATTGCGATATTCTGTGTCATGTCATTGGTCTTTCTTAAGAAACTCTGTTCGATCAAGCGGGTTCGAAAGAAATTTCTCGTCGCATAAATTGTGTCGCACGATCACTGACCCGCGCAGGGTCGCCGCTGGTAAAGTAACGATGCGTTTTGCCAGTTCCGATAAAATCAGGACGCCGGTCGATATAATCCGCAAGGCTTTCGGCCACAAGATTGGCTTGTGAATATACTTTCACGCCCTCGCCCAAAGCCGCTTGGAAATGCGTTTCCATCAACGGGTAATGAGTGCACCCCAGAATCGCAGCTTGCGGCGCGGGCATTTTGCGCTTCAACGCGTCCACATGGGAGCGCACCAAAGCTTCCGCCAAAATCATATCACCGTCTTCAATCGCATCGACGACGCCACCGCAGGCCTGCGCTTCGACGTCCACACCAATCGCGCGAAACGCAAGTTCGCGTTGAAACGCTCGGCTGGCCACGGTTGCGGGGGTCGCAAACACCGCGACTTCAGTCACAGCAACTTCGCGCGGTGGCGAGTTATCGCCCCATTCGCGTTCGGTCAAAGCTTCAATCAAGGGAACAAACACACCCAACACCCGTTTACCTGTCGGCACGCCTGCTTCTTGCATTCGGCGTAGCGCAGCGGCAGAGGCGGTGTTGCAGGCCAAGATCACCAAATCGCAGCCGTTGTCCCACAAATATTCCACCGACTTTTTCGTCAGTTTATAAATATCTTCGGAATCGCGCACGCCATAGGGCGCATGGGCGCTATCGGCATAATAGACAAACGGTACATCAGGCAAACGCGCACGCGCAGCATCCAGAACGGTCAGACCGCCAAGGCCACTGTCGAAAATCCCTACTGCCATGATATAACTCCATCAAATGCGCCGTACCTTGAGCGTTCTAATACGCCCGCACCGTTCAGAAATCCATATGGTTATTCTGCCGCTTGTGCCATGTCCGTACCGCCTGCGTTGATAACGCTCAAAAGCTCTTCACGTCGCTTTGCCGCTTTTCGCTCATTGGCTTCTTTTACCATGCCAAACCCGCGGATGGACAAAGGGAGCTCAGCGAGTGCTACAACCGCATCCTGTGTGTGCTCTGTGAGTTTCGGCAAAACCGCTTTCAGATCGCCCTCGAACTGTTTGATCAAAGCGCGCTCCATCTTGCGCTCAGCCGTGCGGCCAAACGGATCAAACGGCGTGCCGCGCAGGCGTTTCATTTTGGCCAACAGCTTGAAACCGCGCAGCATGCCTGCGCCATATTCCTTTTTCATCGGACGCCCATCTGCCCCGATCTTTGTCATCATCGGCGGAGCAAGGTGATAGGTCAGTTTCAAATCGCCTTCAAACGCGGCGGCGGCTTTCTCTGCAGTGCTCAGATGCAAACGCGCGACCTCATACTCATCCTTATACGACAAAAGCTTGTGATAGCCTTTGGCGACCGCCTCTTTCAATGTCAGATTGTCAATTGCATCCACCAGTTTGCGGTATCGATTCGCAAGGCGTTTACCTTGGTATTGCACCAAATGATCCGCGCGAAAGGCTATCTTTTCATCAAGTGTTTTAGGGAGTGAAATAACATTCGGGGCAAGCAGATTATCCACTTGTTCTGGATAAAGCACAGCCCAACGACCTACATCAAAGGCGTAGAGGTTCTTTTCAACCGCAGCGCCATTCAAGCGGATCGCACCTTGCATCGCTTCCAGCGTTAAAGGGATCAAACCACGTTGCCACGCAGCACCAAAGATCAACATGTTCGAGAAAATCGCATCCCCGAGCACAACGCGTGCAAGGTCAGAGGCATCAAACAGGTCAACCCGCTCGCGCAAACGCGCAGTGAGCGAGAGTTGGAGTTGTTCCGAAGGGAGTTTGAATTCCGTGTTGCGCGTGAAATCGCCTGTGATGATCTCGTGGCTGTTCACCACCGCACCCGTCTGGCCTTCTTTGGTGAGACCTAGCGTGGCAGACCCAGCACTCACCACCAGATCGCCCCCGATAAGCGCATGCGCTTCACCCGTCGCGACACGAATGGCCGAAATATCCTCTGGCCGATTGGCAAGGCGGCAGTGAATGTGCACCGCGCCCCCCTTCTGAGCGAGGCCCGCCATCTCCATCATGCCAGCACCCTTGCCATCAAGCTGTGCCGCTTGCGCAAGGACCGCGCCAAGCGTCACAACACCCGTGCCGCCAACACCCGTGATCACGACATTATGCGTGCCGTTGATCAACGGAAGGTCCGGCATGGGCAGATCAGGAAGCGTGAGTTCTGTTGTGGCGGCTTTGCGCGGCGTTGCGCCTTCGACCGTTACAAACGAAGGGCAGAAGCCTTTGACGCATGAGAAATCCTTGTTGCAGCTTGATTGATCAATCGCGCGTTTGCGGCCCAACTCGGTTTCATGAGGCACAATCGAAACGCAGTTTGATTGAACACCACAATCGCCACAGCCTTCGCACACATCAGGATTGATGAACACGCGCTTGTCGGGATCAGGGAACAATCCCCGCTTGCGACGACGACGTTTTTCAGCCGCACAGGTTTGCACATAGAGAATGACAGAGACGCCTTTGGTCGCGGCAAAGCGCTCTTGCACTGTTTGCAACTCGGCGCGCTCATGCATCGCCATCCCGCTCGGAAAGGCGCTTTTGTCGACGTCCTCTTTGTCGTCATAGACAACTGCGACGTTCTCGACCCCCATCGCTGCGATTTCGCGGGCGATACGAGGCGCATCAAGACCACCGTCGTTGCCCTGCCCACCTGTCATTGCGACCGCATCATTGTAGAGGATCTTGTAGGTCATCGTCGTACCTGCCGCGACGGCCGCACGGATCGCCTGGATGCCCGAGTGATTGTACGTGCCATCGCCAATGTTCTGAAACACATGTTCGCGCGTGCTGAAGGGGGCTTCGCCGATCCAATTCGCACCCTCACCGCCCATATGGGTAAAGCCGAGCGTGTCGCGATCCATCCACTGCACCATGAAATGACACCCGATGCCTGCATATGCGCGGCTGCCCTCAGGCACTTTGGTTGAGGAGTTATGCGGACAGCCCGAGCAAAAGTACGGCAAACGCGCTGCAAGCTCTGGTGCATTGTCCGCGCGTCGCGCCTCTTCCAGCGCTGCAAGACCCGCTTTGATACCCGAGGTTGAGCACCCTTCATCTAGCAAAATATCGCCCAAGTTCTGCGCAATCATCATCGGATCAAGTGCTCCGCGCACTGGAAACAACTCTTTGCCGTCGCGCTTTTCACCATAAACGCGCGCGCGTTTGGGATTATCAAACAGCGCCTCTTTTATCTGCACTTCAATCAGTTTGCGCTTTTCTTCAACGACAACGATCAAGTCGAGATCAGCGGCCCATTCGTTAAACCCCTTCATATCTAGCGGCCAGGTTTGACCAATCTTATAGGTGCTTAGACCAATGCGTTTTGCCTCGTCTTCGTCGATATTAAGCAATGACAGCGAATGAATGAGGTCGAGCCAATTCTTGCCAGCTGCAACAAAACCGATTTTGGCACCTGTTTTGCTCCACACCTCTTTGTCCATTTTGTTGGCATAGCTAAACGCTTCAGCAGCTTGGCGTTTGTAATCCGTCAAACGCGCCTCTTGCACATGCCGATCATCGACGAGACGAATATTAAGACCGCCCTCTGGCATCTCAAACTCTGGCTCTACAAAGCTTAAGCGATGCGGATCACCGTTAACGACAGAAGTCACTTCGACCGTGTCTTTCATCGTTTTCAGGCCAACCCAAACACCTGCAAACCGCGACAAAGCATAGGCATAAAGGCCAAAGTCCATCATTTCTTGCACACCCGCGGGGCTGACAATGGGCATATACGCATCAACCAATGCGAATTCCGATTGATGCAGAACCGTGCTGCTCTCGCCCGTATGATCGTCCCCCATAGCCATGATAACGCCACCGTTCTTCGACGTGCCCGCCATATTTGCGTGGCGCATGACGTCGCCTGTGCGATCGACCCCCGGCCCTTTGCCGTACCATAGTCCAAACACGCCGTCGTATTTGCCTTCACCGCGAAGCTCTGCCTGCTGCGCACCCCAAAGGGCGGTCGCTGCAAGGTCTTCGTTCAATCCTTCTTCGAATTTAATGTTGTTTTCGGCCAGCGGCTTTGCCGCGCGTGTCATCTGAAAATCAACAGCTCCTAGCGGTGAGCCACGATAGCCCGTCACATATCCTGCGGTATTCAACCCCGCCGCTTCGTCGCGTGCCTTTTGCATAAGCATCAAGCGAACGAGCGCTTGCGTGCCATTCATCAAAACCTGAGTTTTCTCCAGATCAAACTTATCGTTCAAAGACGTTGTTTGCAGGCTCATATCAGTCCCTCCCAAGACAAATCAGGTTCATTTTTAACCACACGATAGGTCACAATAGCTGACCTTACTAGCAAAATCTCAAGTGACGGCGCGTTGATAAGCTCGGCGCGCTCGTCTAGGAGTGTATAATGCCAGTGAATTTGTACCAGACAGAAAGTTGCCGCAATGGATTGGGATAAGCTGAGAATATTTCACGCTGTTGCGGATGTCGGAAGTTTGACCCACGCAGGGGACAAGCTGCATTTGTCGCAATCTGCGGTATCGCGTCAGGTTCGTGGCTTGGAAGAAAGCTTGAACACAACCCTGTTTCATCGCCACGCGCGTGGATTGATCCTGACGGAGCAAGGCGAGCTGTTGTTTGATGCGACCTCTGCCATGATAAAACGTCTGGATGCTGCTGAGGCGCGGATCAAGGATAGTGAAGAAGAAGTCTTTGGTGAATTGCGCGTGACCACAACAACCGGCTTTGGCTCGCTCTGGCTCGCGCCGCGCCTGCCTCATCTCTACGATAAATATCCCGATCTTAAGATCGATTTGATGCTCGAAGAAAAGGTCTTGGACCTTCCCATGCGCGAAGCCGACGTTGCAATCCGTATGAAAGAACCAAGCCAGGCAGACCTTATTCGCAAACGTTTGATGACCGTTCACATGCAGCTCTATGCGTCGCCCGATTATGTCGCAAAACACGGCATGCCCGAAAGCGTCGAAGATATTGGAAACCGCCGCTTAATCTGCCAGAACCCGAGAACCGTGCAAGTTGGTGCCGGCTTGCAGCTGGTGCAGCATTTGTTGGCCTATGATGTGCCCTCGATGTTGACTGTGAATAACTACTTTGGCGTGCTTCAATCTGTAGTGCACGGACTTGGGATTGGCGTTTTGCCTGACTATGTAACCCAAGATTTTCCGGACCTCGTGCGCGTTTTACCTGACCTGCGCTCTAATGAGGTTCCTGTGTTTCTGGCCTATCCCGAAGAGCTGCGCCAATCCAAACGCATCCAAGTATTTCGCGATTTTGTTCAAGATGAAATCATCGCATTTCGCAAAGCTCAGCGTAGTTCGGCGGAAAACAGCTGAGCAAATTACCCACTTAACCGTTTTAAAACAAAGCCTTACGCAAGCAATTAAAAGTTGAGCAATTGTAGCCTTCCTTTTCCCATGCCGCTTAAGAACACCCCGCATATCCTTGCCATGTTAACGAGTAACTAGGTGAGTATATAAAATGACACGTAAGAAAACGATCGCCGCTTTGGCGTTTTCACTCTGTGCCAGCACGCTTTCGGCACAAACGACGACAGCGCAAAGCACTGTTGTAGGCCAGTCGGGCGACGTCCAATATCCCGTAGAGGTCGTAGGCGCGAACGGCGTGAACTACCTTTGCGAAACAGGGACAAGCGTTGTAAATTCTAACGTTGTGCGTCTTTGCCGCCGTTCTGTGAACGTCACACCGACAGGCGGCACGACTGCTGGCATCACTGGCGGTATAACGGGTGGCGCAGGCCTCGGCGGTCTGGGAACGATCGGCAGCATTGGCGCGGCCCTTGGTGCTGCTGCGGTGATCGGTGCGATCACATCCGCTGGCTCAACATCTGGCACGAACTAAACTAAGTTCAATGTACCATCAAACCTTCGGTTTTGCATGCAAAGCTATCAAGGCACCCCTCGCCTTGATAGCTCATTTTTACTAGGACCTCCGCTCCTATGATCCGTCGTTATTATCTGACGTTGCGCGTAAATGACGCTTCACCCTGCACGCACGCTGTTGCATAAGACGCAAGAAGATCACCTCACGAGGACATTGGACATGCACGACATCAAGGCCATCCGAGAAAACCCGACCGCTTTTGACGGCGCGCTCTCCCGCCGCGGTGACGCTCCTATGTCTGCGTCTTTGCTTGAGGTCGACGCCGCGCGTCGCGCGAAAATTCAAGCCGCCGAAGAAGCGCAAGCAGAACAGAACAAAGCCTCGAAGCTTGTTGGTGCGGCCAAAGCATCCGGCGATGAGGCAGAGTTTGAACGCCTCCGTGCCTTGGTTGCGGAAAAGAAAGCCGCAGTTGCCCAGCTTAACGAAGAAGCCAAAGCTGAAGACGCAAAGCTGACGGACATGCTCGCGCGCATTCCAAACCTTCCGGCGAGCGATGTGCCGGAGGGCGCAGATGAGGACGACAACGTCGAGGTAAGCCTTTGGGGCACACCGAGGAGCTTTAATTTCGATGCCAAAGAGCATTTCGAGCTCGCTGGCGTCTCTGCATCGATGGATTTCGACACGGCCGCCAAGATTTCCGGTGCGCGTTTCGTGATGCTCAAAGGCGCCGTCGCACGAATTCACCGCGCGCTCGCGCAGTTCATGATCGACACACATGTGGATCAAAACGGCTTACTCGAAGTGAACAGCCCCGTGCTTGTGCGCGATGAGGCGATGTATGGCACTGATAAACTTCCCAAATTTGGCGATGACAGCTATCAAACCACCAACGGTTGGTGGTTGGTTCCCACATCAGAAGTCCCTCTGACCTATTCTGTCGCGGGCGATATACTCGAACAAAGCGCACTGCCGATCCGTATGACGGCGCACACGCTTTGTTTTCGCTCTGAAGCGGGCAGCGCTGGTCGCGATACCTCTGGCATGCTGCGTCAACACCAGTTTGAAAAAGTCGAAATGGTCTCGGTCACGCATCCTGACGAAAGCGACGCGGAACAAAAGCGCATGCTTGGCTGTGCTGAGGGTCTTTTGGAAGCGCTCAAAATTCCTTACCGCACGGTTGTGCTTTGCACCGGCGATATGGGCTTTGGCGCGCGCCGCACCTACGACATCGAAGCATGGCTACCGGGTCAGAATGCTTATCGTGAGATCAGTTCCGTCTCGACAACTGGTGATTTCCAAGCACGCCGCATGAATGCGCGTTTCAAGCCAGAAGATGGTGGCAAGCCGCAGTTTGTGCATACTTTAAACGGCTCAGGCCTTGCGGTTGGGCGATGTTTGATTGCTGTGCTCGAAAATGGTCAGCAAAGCGACGGGTCGGTTATATTGCCAAACGTTCTCGCACCATACTTAGGTGGCAAAACCACACTCACAAGCGCAGGTGTTCTCGCGTAACTGCTTGAAAAGACTAAGGCGACGGCTAGTTATCTGTTCATGATGAAAATAACAGCCGCCGCCATTGCCGTTTTGAGTGTCGCCTTTGCGGTCTCGCCTGCGCTCACCGCTCCGTTTTCGGGGTTCACACCAGATCAACTACCGATTCCGCAGGTGGATCCGCCAATCCAACCTGAGGGATATGCGTTTGCGATTTGGGGCGTGATCTATCTTTGGTTGATCATTTCCGCACTATTCGGCCTTTGGAAGCGCGCCGATGACGCTAATTGGCATGAAGCGCGCAAACCTCTTTTTGTCAGCCTCCTCATCGGGGTCCCTTGGATCGCCATCGCAAACGCGAGCGCCATTTGGGCGACCGTTACCATTATCCTCATGGCAATTTGTGCGATTTTGGCACTCATCCGCGCCCCCAAGACGGATCGCTGGCTCTTTCAGGCACCCGTGGGGATCTATGCAGGCTGGCTCACGGCAGCGAGTTGGGTGTCGATTGGCACAACGTCAGCCGGATATGGGATTGTTATCGGGTCATTCGGCTGGGCCTTTGCTGGCATCTTGGGCGCGCTCATTGCAGCGCTGTTTGTATTCCGAATCAGACCAGCGCCAGAATATCTACTCACCGTCGTTTGGGCGTTGGTTGGAATCATTGTCGCCAATAACACGAGCATCATGTCCATCAGCGCATTTGCGGCACTCGGGATAGCAATACTAGTGCAGGCAATACTCAGACGGCAGCGCGCTTAGCGCTGACGTTCTGTGTTTGATTTCATGTGCTTGCGCAGTTTAGACGGCCCAGCCTTCTTACGTCCTTTGAACGGATTAGAGTCGTTCTGCGAGCGCATATATAGCCGGATCGGAGTGCCGGGCATGTTAAAGTCCGCGCGTAAACCATTCACCAGATAGCGCGAATAACTCTCGCTCATTTTGTCAGGCAGTGAACACATCACAACGAAACCCGGTGGGCGCGTTTTGGCCTGCGTCATGTAGCGCAGCTTGATGCGTTTGCCTGCTGGCGCGGGCGGCGGGTGCGCTTCAACCATTCCCGCCAGCCAGCGGTTCAGTGCAGCCGTAGGCACACGCGTGTTCCATGTCTCGTAAGCGCGCATAATGGCGTCATGCAAACGATCCAAGCCACGGCCTGTTTTCGCGGAGACTGTCACCAATGGCGCGCCGCGCAGCTGTGGTAAGAGACGCTCAAAACTCTCGCGTAGCGCACGCAGCTTGTCCTGCTTGTCGTCTTCAATGTCCCACTTGTTCACCGCAACGATCACAGCGCGGCCTTCGCGCTCGGCCAGATCGGCAATGCGCAAATCCTGTTGCTCGAAAGGGATTGCAGCATCCAGTAAAACCACAACCACTTCAGCAAATTTAACAGCGCGCAAACCATCAGACACAGAGAGCTTTTCAAGCTTGTCCTGCACCTTGGCCTTTTTGCGCATGCCTGCGGTGTCGAAAATGCGGATATGCGTGCCAAGCCACTCCGTACGCAGTGAAATCGCATCGCGCGTGATTCCGGCTTCGGGGCCTGTTAGCAAACGATCTTCACCCAAAATCATATTAATGAGTGTGGATTTACCCGCGTTCGGGCGACCCACTACTGCGATTTGCATTGGCTTTTTCGCCGTCGGCATCACAAAGGGCGCGTCTTCGTCCCACTCATCATCTTCGTCCAAACTGACATCAACATCAGGCGCTAGCTCTTGGGCGCGTTCAGCAAAGCCATCGGCGATTGGCATAAGTTGCGAATAGAGATCATTCAGACCTTCGCCATGCTCTGCGGAGAGGCGGATAGGTTCACCAAGACCAAGCGAATAAGCCTCGATCACACCAGCATCCGCCGCGGACCCTTCGCCCTTGTTCGCAGCCAGAACAACATGTGCCGAACGTTTACGCAGAATTTCTGCAAAGACCTGATCCGCTGGGGTCACCCCTGCCCGCGCATCAATCATAAACAGGCAAATATCTGCCATATCGACAGCGCGTTCTGTCAATCGACGCATACGGCCCTGAAGGCTTTCGTCCGTCGCTTCTTCCAAACCCGCAGTATCAATCACGGTAAAGCGTAAATCCGCAAGACGCGCTTCGCCTTCGCGCAAATCGCGTGTGACACCCGGTTGGTCGTCCACAAGTGCGAGACGTTTGCCAACAAGGCGATTGAACAGCGTGGATTTGCCCACATTCGGGCGGCCCACAATGGCGAGTGTAAAGCTCATGAAAAGCTCCAAAGGAAGGTTCAGAGCGCCGCTCTAACCTAGAACGGTGCCTTATAAAAGGGGGCTCGTGAGATGCGTGATGTCAAACATCGCCAGATTAACGCAGTGCGTGCAGCACGCCTTTGGCTGAAACAACATACAAAGTGTTGCCTGCAACCACAGGATTCGTCGTCACGCCACCTGGCACAGCAACCGAGCTCAGCAGTTCACCAGACACAGGGTCATAGCTGCGCACCACGCCATCGTTAGAGCCGACGATCACACGGCCACCTGCAACAACAGGGCCATAGTGCGCAACAATCTCAACACTGCGACGGCGTACTTCTTTGGTGAAGAACGGCAGGCGCGTGCCCCAAATCCGCTCACCCGAACCCGCATCAAGACGCACCAGTTCGTTGCGATCCGTGACCGCAAAGACTGAGCCGCCCGCAGGCCAGACAGGACCAAGTGCGCCGTCTTTGGCGGTCCACAAACGCGCGCCGCTGTCTCTATTCAGCGCAACAATACGACCTGAATAGCTGCCCGCGTAGATCGTATTTCCATCAATCACCGGATCGCCCGTGATATCGCTGACAGTCGTTGCAGCAATACCGCGTCTGCTTCCTGCGACGGTCGCGTCCCAACGTCGTGTGCCGCCTTGGCGGAATGCCGCTTGAAGCTCACCGGTTCCATAAGCGAATACCACAAGGTCCTCACCAACCGCAGGTGCAGGACCACCAGAAACGCGTGCAATGCCGTCAGACCCTTCAAGTTGCCACTCAACACGACCCGAGTCCGCGTTGACGGCCCAGGCGACGTTGTCACCGCCAACCACATAAACCAGCCCGCGCGAGACCGCGGGAGTTCCAGTTGTCGCAGCTAGTAAATCTTGTTCCCAGAGGGTGGCACCGCTTGACGGATCAAGCGCGCGCAACATGCCGAAACCGGAGGTGACGATCAATTTCCCATCACCATACGCAAGTCCACCGCCGCCGGCATCGCTTTCGCGATCACGCTCTGGCGTTAAGTTAACTGACCAAAGCGGCGCTCCGCTCAAAGACACTGCTGTGACGGTGCTTTTCGAATCCATCACAAAAATGCGCCCGTCCGCGATCACGGGATCGGCTGTGATACGGTGGCGGCGACTGTCGCCTGCACCGATTGGCGTGGACCATTGAATGCCTGTCAACTGGCTCGCAAGTGCCGGATGTGGCGTGCGGGTGGCAGGCGTTCCGATACGCTGTTGCCAGTTCGCATTTGCACTTTGGCTTGGTAGCGAAATCCGTTGTGCGACATTCTCTGTCAGCACTCGTTGCTCCGACGTTTCACCGAAGGGCGCACGCAGATCTTCGCGTTTGCCAGGAAGAATAGTGTCATTCTCACCGCAGCCTGCCAGTACAGCAGCCGTCAGCCCTGCCATGATTAGTTTTGCATGTGTCACTGCTCAAAGCCCCCTTTGATAGTGCGACCCGTCTGATGCGGGCTTTTTATGATCGGCGACAAAGCCGCCGAATGCTCAATTTTGTCCGCTCAGAACCTCTGGCTCTGCGCCTAGTGCGATAATGAGTTGAGTTGCGCGTTGACGCAAGCCCGCTGTGACTTCGGCATCAACAACGATGCCTTGAAGCTTTTCAAGCGCAGCTTCGGTGTCTGCGGTTTCAATGTCGATCAGCGCAAGCTGCTCGGTTGCCAACAGCCGCAAGGACGTGCCCGGTGCGCTTAACGCTTCGAGGCGAATTCGGCGATCTTCAACGCTGAGCGATCCGTCGCTCTGGCTTGCCGCTTTGAACGACGCGATCTGGCGGTAAATCTCAGGCAAGCTGCCATCGACTGCGATCTTCTCAAGAGCGGCTTGCGAACCGGCTGCATAATCTGCAGCACCTTGCTCTGCGGCTTGCATCAATGAAACAACGGCTTTTGCGCCTTGGGTTATGTCCTGCCCACGCACCGCTTCAAGGGCTGCGACACGCGCGTCTGGCTCGTCTGCCTCAAGTGCAGCAAGGATTGCATCCCCGGCGGTTTGTGCTTTCGCGCGCGCTTGGGCTTTGCTGTATTCGTTGTAAGCCGCACCACCCACAAGCGCGAGAATTGCCAAAACTGCAATCCAACCATACTTGCGCATATAGCCATAAAGACGGTCACGACGGACCTCTTCGCTGACTTCTTCAATAAAACTATCGGTGTCGCTCATGCGCCTGCCCCCAACTTTTTGCCTCTCATATCGCGATGTCACAGCCCTGCCAAGGGGCCGTCACACCCTTGCCATGTCATGCGCGCACTTTGGCGCAGTGACCCTCGACGCCGAGCTACATATAATATGTTGCGAATGCGCCGCGAAAAAAACTAATCTGAACTCGCGAGTTTAGCGTATAGCCTATAAGACATTGCACTTTGCAAGAACAAGCCTATGTCGGACGCAGATGCCGACGTTGTTTAAAAAGATCGATTTGAGGATAGCCTGCAGATGAAACTCATTCCCTTGATCACCGCAATTTTGGTGACCGGATTTCTTTATTTTCTGGTCTTCGAGCGCGAAGAACTGCTTGCATTTGCTCAAACAGGTACGCCTGAAGCGGCAAAAGAGACGGACGCGACGCCCGAAGCGACGGATGAGGAAAACACATCAGCAATCCGCGTTTTCGCGGTAAAATCGCAAGCTCGCATGGTCGATAGCGCAGTTATTTTGCGCGGTCAGACTGAAGCTGCCCGTTCTGTTGAGGTGCGCGCGCAAACGTCTGGGCAGGTAATTTCCGAGCCGTTGCGAAAAGGAAATTATGTCAACGCAGGCCAGTTGCTCTGCCAGATCGACTTTGGCACCCGCGAAGCATCCCTCGCCGAAGCAAATGCGCGCCTTGCAGAGGCCCGCGCCCGCGTCCCTGAAACACAAGCGCGTTTGGATGAGGCACTCGCCCGTCTTGATGAGGCAAAAATCAATAACAATGCAGCCACAAAACTCAGCGCAGGCGGCTTTGCATCTGAAACGCGCGTTGCTTCGGCACAAGCCTCTGTGCGTGCGGCGGAAGCTGCCGTTGCCTCTGCGACAAGCGGATTAGAGAGCACAGGTGCAGGCATTCAAAGCGCAGAAGCGGCGATCGCCAGCGTTCAGAAAGATATTGATCGTTTGCAGATCACGGCGCCTTTCGAGGGGCTGTTGGAAACAGACACGGCAGAACTCGGCAGTCTTTTGCAGCCCGGAACGCTCTGCGCGACGGTCCTTCAGCTTGATCCAATGAAACTAGTAGGCTTTGTGCCGGAGACGGACATAGACCGCGCCGAAATTGGTGCTCTGGCGGGCGCACGGCTCGCAGGTGGGAAAGAAGTTCAAGGGCGCGTGACGTTCCTGTCCCGCTCAGCTGATCAAACAACGCGCACTTTCCGCGTTGAAATTCAGGTGCCGAACACTGACCTGAAAATCCGCGATGGCCAAACTGCCGAAATTATTGTCGCCGCAGATGGCGCGAGCGCGCATTTGCTGCCGCAATCTGCTTTGACGCTCAATGATGACGGTGACCTTGGCGTGCGCTTTGTGGATGACAACAGCCTTGCTCAATTCGCCAAACTCACCTTGTTACGCGACACATCCGAGGGGGTATGGGTTTCAGGCCTACCTGAAACAGTCAACGTGATCACTGTGGGACAAGAGTATGTCGTTGACGGCGTGCCAGTACTGCCAACCTATGAGGAGCCAAAGCAATGACAGGTATCGTTGACTGGGCAGCCGAACGCGCCCGCATGGTTATCGCCTTTATCGCCCTTACGCTCCTTGCGGGGGGCTTTGCATATTGGGGGCTGCCCAAAGAGGGCGAGCCTGACATCGAAATTCCAGCGCTCTTCGTTTCAGTCCCCTTCCCTGGCATTTCTGCCGCTGACAGTGAAACCTTGCTGGTCAAACCGATGGAGACCGAGCTTGCTGATCTCGACGGTTTAAAATCGCTCTCGGGCACCGCAGCCGAGGGCTACGCGGGTATCGCGATGGAGTTCGAGTTCGGGTGGGACAAGACCAAGGTCATGGCGGACGTGCGCGACGCAATGAATGCCGCGCAAGGTAAATTCCCGCAGGGAGCCGAGACCTATTCTATCAACGAGATCAACTTTTCCGAGTTCCCAATCATCATTGTGAACCTCACAGGAAACGTCCCTGAACGCACTATGGCGAAGACCGCCAAAGACTTGCAAGAACGCATCGAAGCACTTGATGCTGTGCTAGAAGCAGGGATTGCAGGCAATCGCGATGAAATGCTAGAAGTGATCATCGATCCGCTTCGCCTTGAGGCCTATAACGTCACCGCAGGCGAGTTGATCAGCGTTGTTCAAAATAACAACCAACTGATCGCAGCGGGCGAGATTGAATCAGAGCAAGGTTCTTTCGCCGTCAAGATCCCCTCCTCTTTCAATGATCAACGCGATGTTTACGGCCTACCTGTGAAGGTCAACGGCGACCGCGTTGTGACGCTGGGCGATCTTGCAGACATTTCTCTGACCTTTGAGGACCGTGTTGGAACAGCTCGTTTCAACGGTCAAACATCCGTGGCTTTGCAAGTTGTGAAGCGTAAGGGTTTCAACCTGATTGATACGGCTGAGCTGGTAAAAACCACTGTCGAAGAAGCGCGCGCAGAGTGGCCCGAAGCGCTGCAAGCCTCTATCGATGTCGGTACATCTAATGACCAATCGCGCACCGTTGGCTCGATGGTTAGTCAGCTCGAAGGGTCTGTTCTGACCGCTATCGCACTTGTTATGATCGTTGTTCTAGCAGCTCTTGGCACGCGCCCTGCTTTGCTTGTTGGCTTCGCGATTCCAACGTCTTTCCTTTTGTGTTTCGTATTCCTCGCGATCATGGAGGTCACCATTTCCAACATCGTGATGTTTGGCCTGATCCTCGCAGTTGGCATGCTCGTTGATGGTGCAATCGTCGTGGTCGAATACGCCGATAAACGTATCGCCGACGGGACTGGCCCAATGGATGCCTACGTGGAAGCAGCCAAGCGCATGTTCTGGCCTATCGTGTCATCCACTGCGACGACGCTTTGTGCGTTCTTGCCGATGCTGTTCTGGCCCGGTGTTCCCGGTCAATTCATGGGCATGTTGCCTGTGACGTTAATCTTCGTTCTTTCCGCATCGCTTGTTGTTGCGCTCGTTTACCTTCCCGTCATGGGCGGTGTCACTGGTCGCCTCAGCCGCGTGTTCGGAAAAACCTCTGACGCGCTGCGTGCAAACACACCTTGGATCGTGCGCGCGCTTTTGGTTCCGCCTGCGCTCTACACGGTGTTCCTTGGCGCGATGCAGGTCTTGAACCCTGGTTATCTGTTCGGTGGCACGCCCATTGCCGAAGGTTTCGTTGGCGCGCTTCCGGGCGTTGCGCTTTTCCTCTTTGGTGCCTTCGCCGCCTCCGTTACTCTGGGTGCTGCCAAGATCGAACGTCAGCGCACCAAGATCAGAGCAGGTCATCGCCGCACGCTATTTGGTCTGCTGATCAAAGGCATCACCGGTAATCCGATTATGCCTCTTGTGAGCATTGCTGCTGTCGGCTTCTTCGTGATGAGCACATTCAGCTACTTTGGTGAGAACAACAATGGCGTTGAATTCTTTGTGGAAAGCGAGCCTGAGCAAGCGATCGTTTACGTTCTTGCACGCGGCAACCTTTCGCTTTCTGAAAAAGATGCTCTTGTCGCAAGAGCGGAAAAAGTTGTTTTGCAGCATCCCGGTGTTCAAAGCGCATTCGCTTTCGCGGGTGAAGGCGGTCTGAATACTGATGCCTCAGGTGCTGCGACGCCTAAAGAAACCATCGGACAAATTCAGCTTGAAACTATCCCTTGGGAAGATCGCCGTGATCGCCCGGAACTTGATGGTGACTTGGTGATTGCAGAGCTTACCGAGGAATTGCAGAAAATTCCGGGGATCGAGATTGAGATTCTTGCGCAAGCGCGTGGTCCTGCCTCTGGCAAGCCTGTGCATTTGCGCCTGAAAGCTGACAATTGGGATGACCTTTTGAACGCGACGGCGCTCGCACGTGCGCAGTTCAATCAGACCGAAGGTCTCAAGCTGATCGAAGACACGCGTCCCCTACCCGGCATCGACTGGCAGATCGACGTGGATGTGCAAAAGGCTGGTCGCTACGGCGCGGATGTGGCCACTGTTGGCGGCATGGTTCAACTTGTGACGCGTGGTTTGCTGCTTGATACCATGCGTGTGGACAGCTCGGATGAAGAGATCGAGATCCGTGTACGCCTGCCCGAAAAAGATCGCGTTCTTAGCACCCTTGATACGCTCAAAGTGCGCACGCGTGATGGTCTTATCCCACTCAGCAACTTTACAACACGCAAGCCCGTTCAGAAACTGGCAGAGATCAACCGCATTGATCAAAAGCGGTACTTCGACGTGAAAGCAGCTGTGGAAAGTGACCTCACGAAAGAAGTCATCGGCGAAGATGGTGAAACATCTGAAGTTCCAATCAACGCGAACGAGCGTATTGGCATCCTGACAGAATGGCTTGAAACCAACCCGTTCCCCGCAGGTGTGGATTGGGAATGGACAGGCGATCAAGAGGATGAGGCAGAGAGCCAGCAGTTCCTCTCAACCGCTTTTGCAGGTGCGTTGGGTCTAATGTTCATTATCTTGCTGGCTCAGTTCAACAGCTTTTATAACTCCGTTCTCGTTCTGCTTGCTGTGATCCTGTCTACGACGGGTGTTCTGATTGGTATGCTGGTTATGGATCAAGCCTTCTCTGTCATTATGACGGGTACGGGCATCGTCGCGCTTGCAGGGATCGTGGTGAACAACAACATTGTTCTGATCGACACCTATCAAGAATACTCGCGCTACATGCCGCGTCTTGAAGCGATTGTGCGCACTGCAGAAGCACGTATCCGCCCGGTTCTGTTGACAACCATCACGACAATGGCAGGTCTGGCGCCAATGATGTTCGGCCTTAGCCTCGACTTTATTGGCGGTGGTTTTTCAGTGGATAGCCCGACGGCGCTGTGGTGGAAGCAACTTGCAACTGCTGTGGTCTTTGGCCTTGGTATCGCGACGGTTCTCACACTGGTGTTCACGCCTTCGATGCTCGCACTGCGCGTATGGGCGACAACATACATACAGTGGATCGCTCGCTTGCTTGCAAAGCTCTCTATGGGTCGCTCCAGTGCTGCGGCACGTGATTGGGCACTTCAACGCGAAGCACGCCGCGTGAAGTCGCCTATGATCCTGTGGGATGAAGATGAGGACCCAGAGGACGACTATGCGCCAGAAGCGGCACCAAGCATGATTATGGTCTCGCCGCTCAAGGCTGCGGAGTAAGACAAAATTGTAGGGCGCGTGGCTTTGTGCGCCCTACTCTAAATCCAAAGAAAACGCGGCGTCTTTTCTTTGTAAGCAAGATACTCATCGCCAAACCGCGCCTCTAGCCACGGCTCTTCGAGAAAGGGCGCAAGGATATAGAGCACAGCCCATAGCAACAGTGGCAAAACGATCGCGGCATAGGGCAACAAAACTGCCCAACCGAGCATTCCAAACATTGTCGCGACATAAACAGGGTTGCGCGAATACGCGTAAACGGACGTGGTCACCAGTCCTTCAGCAGAGCCAAACGCCTGTTTCCAACCCAATTTACCAGTGAAAAGCAAAGCGCAGCCAAAGCCGAGGATGAGTAAACCACATCCTACAAATGGCAGTGCAAACCCAATTTCCCGCCCCAAGATCGCGCTTGCGGCGACTAAGGGATATACACCCACGCGGAACAGCGCGCGAAAGCTTTGGTGTTGCCAACTCGCTGTTTCTTCAGGTGGCCAATACGAGCCAAGACCCAAACGTGGACCAATCAGCGAAAGCCCTAAAATAGTTAGGAACCCAAGCGACGAAAGCGCGCTCAGGCCCCAAATCATGCCGCCTCTTCGGATTGCTGACGATGCCACAGGCCTGCATAGCGCCCTGACATTTCCAACAGTTCCGCATGGCTGCCCTGCTCTGCAATCTGCCCATCTGCAAGCACAACAATGCGGTCCGCATCCGCAATCGTAGAGAGACGGTGCGCAATCGTGATCACTGTGCGCCCTTCAGCAGCTTTGGCCAAAGCATCCTGTATTTCATGCTCTGTCCCGCTATCAAGCGCTGATGTCGCTTCGTCCAGCAACAAGATCGGCGGGTTCTTCAAGAGCGTGCGCGCAATGCCCACACGCTGCTTTTCACCACCAGAAAGCTTCAAGCCACGTTCGCCCACAGTCGTCTCATAGCCATCGGGCAGCGCCATGATAAAATCATGGATCTGCGCGGCACGCGCGGCATCTTCAATCTCGCTATGGCTCGCGCCATCTTTGCCATACGCAATATTGTAGCGGATCGTGTCGTTGAACAGCACTGTGTCTTGGGGCACCACGCCAATAGCATCATGCAAGCTGGTCTGCGTGATATCGCGCACATCTTGGCCGTCGATCTGCAGGCTCCCGCCTGTGACATCGTAAAAGCGGAACAACAAGCGGCCAATCGTGGATTTACCAGACCCCGATGGCCCGACAATCGCGATATTCTGACCCGCCGGCACATCCAGATCGACACCCTTCAAAATCGGGCGCGTGGTATCGTAGCCAAAATGCACGTCTTTCAGCGACACATGTCCACCAGTAATGTTCAGATCCTTTGCGCCGTCTTTGTTCGATACTTCTGGCGGTTGCTCAAGCAGATCAAACATCTCGCCCATATCCACCAAAGCCTGACGGATTTCGCGATAAACCGTCCCAAGGAAGTTCAACGGCATGGTGATCTGTATCATGTACGCGTTGACCATCACGAAATCACCGACACTCATGGAGCCGTTCTGAACCCCCATCGCCGCCAAAACCATGACGACAACCAAGCCCGTTGTAATCAAGAATGACTGACCAAAGTTCAAAAACGCCAAAGAGTACGACGTCTTCAATGCCGCTTCTTGATAAAGCGCCATTGCGCTGTCATAGCGCCGCGCTTCTCGGGCCTCAGCGCCGAAATATTTCACCGTCTCAAAATTCAAAAGGCTGTCGATCGCCTTTTGATTGGCGTCAGTGTCTTGGTCGTTCATCTGCTTGCGCAGCTTCACACGCCACTCGGTCACAGCAAATGTGAACCAGACATAAAAGGCAATCGTGACAAAAACCGCAGCAAGATACCAAACATCAAACAAGTAGAACAAAATACCCGCGATCATCAGCAGCTCAAGCACCAATGGTCCGATCGAGAACAGCAAAAAGCGCAGCAAAAAGTCGACGCCTTTGACACCGCGCTCGATGATACGGCTCAGACCACCGGTCTTGCGACCAATGTGATACCGCATCGACAATCTGTGAATGTGTTCAAAGGTTTGCAACGCAAGTGCGCGCAACGCGCCCTGTCCGACCTTCGCAAAAACCGCATCACGCAATTGCTGGAACCCGTTCGACATAAGGCGCGCGACGCCGTAAGCGACTGTCAATCCAACAGCGCCCACTGCCAGATCAGGCGCACCGGCATCTGACAAAGCATCGACTGCACGCGCGTATATTAGAGGCGTTCCAACCGCGACAATCTTGGCAATCAAAAGCATCGCCAAAGCGATCACAACGCGTTGTTTAACCCAGAGTTTGTCATCGGGCCAAAGATAGGGCGCAACTCGGCGAATAACCCGCCAGCCTGAAACCCGTTGCTCTTTAGAAAGAGCGGCATCTGTGGGGGTCAATCGTCTCATATCGCGGCGTCCTCAAGTATGGACCTTACAAATAAGCGCGCTGACGCGGAATGACCAGTGAAGGTCAGTCCGGAACTGTGAAAACTTGTCCTGGGTAAATCAGATCAGGGTCCTTAATCGTGTCCGAATTCGCCTCGACAACCCGCGCATAAAGCGTTCCGCTGCCATAACGCTCTTGTGCGATAGCCCAAAGCGTGGCTCCGGGCTGCACGGTCACCGCTTGGATCAGCTTTTCGGGGGCCGTTGCAGCGGCCAAAACCTCGGGCTCTTCGCGTTTAAACGGCGTCTCGACGCGCGCGACCACGTCGCCCGCTTTGTTCAACTCATCCACTCGCAGCGTATAAATACCTGTGTCGACAGCAGGCAAACCCGCTTGCCAATCGCCACTTGCCTCGATTTGTGACGTCGCAACAGGACGGTTGTCCAAATAGACCCGCACGAACTCACCGCCGCCAGTTCCTGTCAAAGCAACATCACCAGCATCATCATATGAGATTGACCCGAGCAAAGCTGTCATCGCATCGGGCTTTGGCGCGTTAGGAGCCTGCAACACGCGCACGCCCTCATCCGTTGCCAAAAGCACGACGGGTCGCTTTGGTTCAGGTTTTGATCCAAGATTAGTTTGCGCAACGATCACAGGTTCTGGCTTCGCTTCCTGCTCCTGAACAGGTTCTGCCTGTGCGGGCTGCTCAATCGCGTCAATCTTTTCGGGAACTTCGGTGATAACGATGGGCGCAAGCACGGCTTTGGGAACATCATTGCTTTCAACCTTAGCAATCACTTCCTCCATAGGCTCCGCTTCAACCTCGACCTTTGGCACACTCGTAACCTCAACAGTTTCAACGGTCTTCACTTCAACGGCCTCGACCTCAACCGCTTCAACGTCCTCAACTTTAGCAACAACGTCAGCAACCACCTGCGGCACTTGCTCCACTACAATTGGCGCGATTATCACTTGCTCGCGCGGTGCCTCGTCAGAGCCATCATCCAACGTCAAAACCTGCGCGTCTTCACTTCCGGGCAACGACACGAAACTCGCAAATTTACCAGATCCGTCCGCTTTAACTTGAGCGACGACATCTTCGTTCAAACGAATGGAAACTGTGCTGCCCGCCTCGGCACTGCCCGCAATCATCGCCGCACCGTCGGTTTCGACCCGCACAACATCAAACTTTGGCGTCTTGGGAACCGCAGCGACGTTGGCCACCTTCGGTGCAACCAATTCCGGTTCAGGCGCAACCACTGCAACTTCAACCTGATCTTCGCTAGCAATCGGCTCGGGCGTAAACGCCCCACTCACATATCCAGCGACAGCAAACGCGCCGACCAAAACAGTCCCCGCCCCGACAGTGATACCCGTTCCCGATGTCAGGAAAGCAAGCTTACTCATTGTAACCCATCTCCGATATGCCCGCTTTTGCAGCAGGATTTGCGCGTGTATAGCAAACATGACATGAGCGGTCAAAACACTGAAAATAAGGATCACGTGATGCATCAACGTTCAATTTGTGTCTTTTGTGGCGCATCCGATGGAAATAGCCCTGCCTATGGCGCGGCGGCTGAGCGACTTGGCACACTGATTGCGGAACACAAAATGCGCCTTGTTTATGGTGCTGGTGATGTGGGGCTTATGGGTCGCGTTGCCCGCGCGGCACAAGCAAACGACGCCAATACCTTTGGCGTAATCCCACAACATCTGGTGAATTGGGAAGTCGGTAAAACCGATCTTACCTCATATATCGTCACCGAAAACATGCATGAGCGTAAGAAAGTCATGTTCATGAATTCAGACGCCATCGCTTTGCTTCCCGGTGGTGCAGGCTCGCTCGATGAATTCTTTGAAGTGCTCACATGGGCGCAACTCGGGCTGCACAGCAAGCCAATCGTGCTGATCAATACCAACGATTACTGGGATCCGCTCCTTGCCCTTCTCGATCATGTAATCGCACAAGGCTTTGCCAAAAACTCCGTCAAAGACTTCTTCAAAATCGCTGCAATGCCCGAGGAGGCAATCAAACTGTTGCTCTGATTTGCCGCCTTCATCTTTCCAAATAAACTTCCCGCGGAGCGTCCCATGCGCACAAAAAACGCCGCCCGAATGTTTCGAGCGGCGTTTTTCAGTTCACAAAAGAATACCGGTCTCACATACGTGAGGCAACGTTCTCCCAGTTGACCAGGTTGTCCATAAAGTTGGACAGATACGCAGGACGCTTGTTGCGGAAATCGATGTAGTAGGAATGCTCCCAAACATCACACCCAAGCAACGCTGTCTGGCCAAAGCAAAGCGGGTTAACGCCGTTTTCTGTTTTTGTCACAGCCAAACCACCGTCAGCGTTCTTCACCAACCATGCCCAGCCAGAACCGAACTGACCCGCGCCAGCCGCAGCAAACTGCTCTTTGAACGCGTCAACAGAGCCAAAGCTCTCCTTGATCGCTGCTTCCAACTCGGATGGCATCGAGGATTGTCCAGGCCCCATCATCTCCCAGAACTGGTTGTGGTTCCAAAGCTGGCTGATGTTGTTGAAGATGCCATTCTGCGCAACTGAGGACGCATCATACGTGCCAGTGATGATCTCTTCGAGGGATTTACCCTCCCATTCCGTGCCCGCAATCAGCTTGTTGCCGTTGTCGACATAGGCTTTGTGGTGCAGATCATGGTGATACTCCAGCGTCTCTTTGGACATGCCAAGATCCGTCAAAGCGTCATGTGCGTATGGGAGTTTTGGAAGTTCGAATGCCATTTTAAGGGGCCTTTCAATTTGAATGTCTCTGGGATCAGATAGAGAGCGCGCAGCCCGTAAGGTCAAGGGCTGGTTCGCGTGTTTCGTCGATATACAGCAAAGCAGTACTGATTAGAAGACGTCCACCTCGGACCCTGTCTGCGCCGCCACGCTGAGCAAATCGAACATGTATTCGCCAACAGAGCGGAAACACACGACGCGGAACGCGTCCTCGTCGCTCATCCAGAAGGCCGCGGGCACCTGAGCCATGCGCGAGCGCCGAAACATCCCCATCTCGAACGCATCCGGCGCGAAATCGACAGGTGCAAGTTTCGCCATCACGTCACGTGCGTATGGCCCAGACACTTCAAACACAGCACGCGCATCAGACACATTCGCCGCCAAGAAATGCGTGCCGTTCAACGCCGAATTCAACGTCTCAACTGTGCCAAGTGCGTCGCTGTGCGGCACCATCAGCAACAGCTCATCAAGGCTCATCCAAGCCGCGCCAGCGTCACCTTTTAATGCAATCTTGCGCTGCTCTGGCATCGCGCCGGCAACCGCTTTCACTGCTTTGATCAGCTTTTTATCACTCAGATCACCGCGCAACGTGATCATTCCACGCAGGCCCAACTCACGAACCTCAGCGATCCCATCGCTAAAGGCAGCACCCTGCAACGCGCTCACAGCATTAGACATTTTGCTTCGCCCCCTCTGGGTCATATATCACAGGATCGACAATCTTTGCCTTGATGATTGTGCCATCAGTTTTTGGAAACTCAATCACCTCACCCATGCGGTCAGGTCCATTCTTCACCAAACCCATCGCAATCCCGCGCTCTAGGTTCGCAGAATAGTAGGTCGAGGTCACGCGCCCAAACATGTTGCGTTGACCGTTGGCGTTCACGCCCTCTTCCACCGCATAAGCGCCATCAGGCAACACCGACTTATCCACAGTCTCCAGCCCGACCAGCTTCCAACGATCCGTGTCCGCCATATGGCTACGCTGATGCGCGCGTTTGCCAAGGTAGTCTTCTTTCTTCTTGGACAAAGCCCAGTGCAAGTTCAGGTCCTGCGGGATAACCGTCCCGTCAGTCTCGTCCCCGATCATGATGAAGCCTTTTTCAGCGCGCAGAATATGCAGCGTTTCCGTGCCATAAGGCATCGCGCCGAACTCTTCCCCTGCTTCAATCAACGCTTCCCAGAACGCCAATCCTTGGCTCGCGGGGACCGCAATCTCATAGCTCAACTCACCCGAGAAAGAGATACGGAAGACACGCGCATCAAAGCCGCCAATCGTGCCGTCAGCCCATTCCATGAATGCCAATGCCTCTTTCGAGACATCCATGCCACCAAGCTTTTCCAAGACCTTGCGCGCGTTTGGACCAACGACCGCGATCTGCGCAAACTGCTCTGTAACATTGGCAACGTAAACGTTCCAATCCCACCATTCTGTTTGCAACCACTCCTCCATGTGACCATGGATCGTGTCGGCCCCACCGGTCGTCGTGTGGCACAGGAATGTTTCCTCATCGAGCCGCGCAACAACGCCGTCATCAATCAAGAAACCGTTCTCTGAACACATCAACCCATAGCGGCATTTGCCCACCTTCAACGTGCTCATCATATTGGTGTAGAGCATGTCGAGAAACTTACCCGCGTCCGGTCCTTTGACAATCAGCTTACCCAGCGTTGATGCATCCAGCAGACCCAAGTTCTCGCGCGTGTTCTTCACTTCGCGGTTCACTGCATCATGGACACTTTCACCAGGCTGCAAATAAGCGAACGGTCGACGCCATGCACCAACGGGCTCCCAGTCGGACCCATGTGTATCGCTCCACTCATAGAGCGGTGTTTTGCGCAAAGGCTGGAACACCTTTCCACGTGCTTCGCCGCCAATCGCACCCATAGAAATTGGTGTATATGGGGGGCGGAAAGTGGTTGTTCCAGTCTGCGGAATAGGTTGACCCAATGCATCAGAAAGGACCGCCAGACCATTGATGTTACTCAATTTACCTTGATCCGTTGCCATTCCCAAAGTCGTGTAGCGCTTGGCATGCTCGACGCTCTCGAAACCTTCTTGCGCAGCCAGTTGCACATCCGAGACCTTTACGTCGTTCTGATAATCAAGCCATGTCTTAGAACGCAACTTTATTCCGGCACCTTGCGGCATTAACCAGACCGGCTCGACTGGGTTTTCAGACGTTGGCGCGCCCTCTGGAATAGTTGCTTTTGCAGCATTCCCGCCAGCCGCACGACCAGCTGCAAGACCTGCGCCGTGCGCGTCACCAATCAACTCAGCAAGCTGCAAATGACCGTTCGCAGACCCCGCGACAGAAACGAAACCCTCGCCAGTGGCACCCATTGGCGGACGCTCTGCATCAGGGCGGAAATGGCTTTGCTGTTCGTCCCAAATCAGCTTGCCACCGCAATGGGACCACAGGTGCACAACAGGCGACCAACCGCCCGACATTGCAACCGCATCACATGCGATTTCTTCCAGTTCAGCGCCTTCACCAGCTTGTACGCAAAGCGACACGCCTGTGACGCGCTTGGTGCCTTTGACCTTTGCGATGGCCTTGCCGTTTTCGACACGTATCCCAAGCGCTTTCGCGTCTTCGGCCAAAGCACCACCGCCGCCTGCGCGCGCATCAATGATGCATGGGACGTCAAGGCCGAGCCCTTTGAGCGTGATCGCAGTACGATAAGCATCATCATTGTTGGTCACAACAACCGTGCGATCCCCGATGGAGACACCGAAGTTCACCGCATAATCACGCACAGCCCCTGCGAGCATCACGCCAGGCACATCATTTCCTGCAAAACTCAAAGGCCGCTCAATTGCGCCTGTCGCCGTGACGATCTGAGCCGCGCGAATGCGCCAAAGGCGATGACGTGGGCCAATCTCGGCAGGCTGATGATCGCGCAAACGCTCGTATCCGAGCACATAGCCATGATCATAAACGCCCGCGCCCATCATCCGTGTGCGCATTGTGACATTGTCCATCGCGCTCAGCTCAGCGACAAGGTTATCCACATAGTTACCCACAGGCAGGCCATCGACCTCACCGCCATCCACAGGCGCGCGTCCGCCCCAATGGGCAGTCTGCTCAACCAGCAAAACCTTCACACCCGTGAGCGCCGCCGCATAGGCCGCTTGCAAGCCCGCGACACCGCCGCCAACCACCATCACATCGGTGAAATGATAGAAATGCTCGTAGGTGTCGGGATCACGATCCTGCGCGCGCGGCGCTTTGCCGAGACCTGCGGATTGGCGAATAAACGGCTCATAGACATGCTTCCACAAAGGACGCGGATGGATGAACATTTTGTAATAAAAGCCAGCAGGCAAAAAGCGGCTCAGATGCTTGTTAATCGCGCCGATATCGAACTCAAGGCTGGGCCAATGGTTCTGCGACGTGATCTTCAGACCGTCAAACAGCTCTGTCACCGTCGCGCGTTGGTTCGGCTCGAAATCATCCGTGCCGCCCATGTTGAACAGCGCGTTCGGCTCTTCACCACCTGAGGCCACAATCCCACGCGGACGGTGGTATTTAAACGACCGCCCCACCATCATCTGATCATTGGCGAGCAAGGCAGAGGCAAGCGTGTCTCCCTCGACACCCTTCAGTTTTTTTCCATTGAAATCAAACGAGAGCTGCGCGCCGCCGTCCGTGAAACGACCGCCAGTCTTTAAACGTGTGCTCATGAGAAGTTCCTCCAAGACCAGCCGGGCCGTTTGGCGCTGATCGCATCCTTGATCTCTTGGGGTGGCTCATAGGTCTGCGCGGGATATGTGCCAAACACCTCGAGGGTCATCGTGCAGCGCGCCGCGTGAAACCACTTGCCGCAACCATTGTTATGACGCCAGCGTTCCAGATGAACGCCACGCGGGTTTTCCCGCATGAACAGATACTCTTCGAATTGATCATCCGTAGAGCCAACCGAGTGCCGCTTGAGATGCGCCTCGCCTCCCGCATGGAATTCCGTTTCTTCGCCTGTAACGCCGCAGCATGGACATTCTAGGATCAGCATGGGCAGGCCTCCAGCTTGATTTTCTTCGGGTTCACGCGCAAGATGGTGGCATGAATATATTGTATTGGGTCATTGGTGGTGTGTTCGTTTTGGGCATTAGCATGGCCCTTTATGAACGCCGCAAGGGCAAGGTTCTTTTGAAGCATGACTTTAACCAGCTTGGTACTGAAACCGAGACTGATCGCGCGGCGACCCGTGTGCAGGACGAAATGGCCGCGAGAACTGCGTTTACGCATCTCAAACATTAGTGAGCCACCCCCGCAGCAACGCTCTCATCAATGAACTTGCCCTCTTTGAACCGCCACATGGAAAACTCTTCCGTCAAAGGAGACTCCCCCTTCGCCATCAATTCCGCCATGGCCCAGCCAGACCCCGGAATGGCTTTGAAACCTCCCGTGCCCCAACCGCAGTTCATGAACATGCCCTCAACTGGCGTCTTCGTGAGCATAGGCGAGCGATCCCCCGTCACATCGACAATCCCGCCCCATTGGCGCAGCATTTTCAGGCGGGATAGCATCGGGAACGTCTCAATAAGCGCGCGCACGGTTTCTTCCACGTGATGGAATGATCCGCGCTGTGTATAATTGTTATAGCCGTCCGTGCCGCCACCGATGACCATTTCGCCCTTGTCTGACTGGCTCAGGTAGCCGTGCACGGTGTTGGCCATGACCACGATGTCCATCGCGGGTTTGATCGGTTCTGACACCAGCGCTTGCAAGGCGACACTTTCCATTGGCAAACGGAAGCCCGCCATTTCGGCCAGCACGGATGAATGTCCCGCAACCACGCCGCCAAGCTTATCGCACTCAATCGCACCTTTGGTGGTGTCGACGCCCACGACTTTACCGCCCTCGGTGCGCACGCCTGTAACTTCACATTTTTGAATGATGTCCATGCCCATGTCCGAACACGCCCGCGCATAGCCCCACGCCACCGCATCGTGGCGCGCTGTGCCGCCGCGTGCTTGCCAAAGGCCACCAAGGACCGGATATCGCGGGCCGTTGAGTTCAATGATCGGGCAAATCTCTTTCACTTTGCCCGGCTCGATCCATTCTGTCGGCACGCCTTGCAAAGCATTCGCATGGGCTGTGCGTTTGTAGCCGCGAATTTCGTGTTGGGTTTGCGCCAGCATCAAAACGCCGCGCGGTGAGAACATGACGTTGTAGTTCAGGTCCTGCGACAAGGTCTCATAAAGTGAGCGCGACTTTTCATAGATCGCCGCAGACGGGTCTTGCAGGTAGTTCGAGCGAATGATCGTGGTGTTGCGCCCCGTGTTCCCGCCGCCAAGCCAGCCTTTCTCGATCACCGCAACATTGGTGATGCCGAAATTTTTGCCCAAGTAATACGCGGTCGCCAAACCATGCCCACCTGCGCCGACAATGATCACATCGTATTTCGCCTTTGGCTCTGGGGATCGCCACGCGCGCTCCCAACCTGTGTGGTGACGCAAAGCTTCGCGCGCGACGGCAAAGGCTGAATAACGTTTCATAGTGGGCACCCTCAAGGTTAGATAAAACGGCGGTAGGTTCGGCTTGGGCAAACGGATTCGCTCCATGCTTTGGTTTTGGGCCTGATGGCGGAAAAGAGGATACTCGCACCGACAAAAAAGCACGCGAAAACGACCAAGCCCGATAATCCTGATCTAAGTCAGCACAGAGCGAATGCAAAGCCCCAGCACGCTGAGGCCTGCGACAAAAACCGCAATCTTATGGTTTCGCGACAGCACATGCGCGCTGGCTCTTTTTTTCGCGGCCATTGCAGACTAGATGTGTGGCGAAAGAGGAGATGTCATGACCTTTTGGCTAATAACATTTGTCTTGGCGGCTGGGGCCTGCAGCTTGCTCGCGTTTGCTTTGTGGCGCGGTCATGAAGGGGCACGTCCTGCGGCAGAGTTTGATCTTAACGTGTACCGCGATCAACTGTCCGAGGTAGAGCGCGACCGCGCGCGCGGTGTGATCGACAATGACGATGCAGAGCGTCTTTCCAATGAGATCTCACGGCGCATTCTGGCCGCCGACAAAGCACTTCAAGAAGATCACGCAGACCTGCGCAGCCCTGTGGCGATGCGCTACGGTGCAATTGCAGTGCTTGGCGCGGTTCTGGTTGGTGGCTCTTTCTATCTTTACCGCGATCTTGGCGCACCGGGGTACGGCGATCTTGCTCTTGCGACCCGCATCCAAGCCGCTAAAGTCGCGCGTGCTGAACGTCCGAGCCAAGAAACCGCAGAAGCGTCCCTGCCCGCAGCTGGCATCGACCCGAACGCGCCCAAATCTTACATCGAGCTCATTGAAAAGCTGCGCGAGGCCGTGCAACAGCGCCCAGACGATATTGAAGGCGCGAAACTTTTGGCGCTACACGAAATGCGTCTTGGCAATGCAGCAGCTGCGCATGTTGCACAGGCCGATGTGATCCGGCTCAAGGACAGCGACGCCACTGCTGAAGATTACGCAACATACGCAGATATGCTTGTGATTGCGGCGGGCGGGTATGTCTCCCCTTTGGCAGAGCGCGCATTGGCGATGACGTTGCAAAAGGATCCCAAGAACGGCGTTGCGCGCTATTATTCCGGCCTGATGATGCTGCAAGTGGGCCGCCCCGATGTGGCCTTCCGCGCATGGGCGACATTGCTGCAAGAAAGCCCTGATGATGCGGGATGGGTTCCACCTATTCGCGAACAGATCGAGGAACTCGCGTTCCGTGCGGGTGTGGAATATGAACTCCCACCTTTGCGCGATGCATCCCTTACTGGGCCTAGCGCTGAGGACATTCAAAATGCTGAAGAGCTGAGCGAAGAAGATCGCCAAGATATGATCCGTGGCATGGTCTCGCAACTCTCTGATCGGCTTGCGACTGAAGGTGGTAGCCCAGAGGAATGGGCGCGTTTGATTTCGGCCCTCAGCGTACTCGGCGATGCGGATCAAGCGGCACTCATCTGGCAAAACGCAAAAGACGTGTTTGGCGATCGCCCTGACGCCTTGGCCATCGTGCACGAAACCGCGCGTAGGATCGGGGTAACCCAATGATCTATGAAGACGTCGAAACCTTTGCCAGCACGCTCCAACAAGGACGCGCGCTGATTGGTCTCGACCTTGGCACCAAAACGATTGGGGTGGCTGTAAGTGATGGCTTGCTCTCTGTTGCCTCCCCTTTGGAGACGATCAAACGCACCAAATATACTGCCGATGCCGCGCGCTTGAGCGAGATCATCGCGGGGCGCGAGATTTGCGGCATTGTGCTTGGCCTGCCGTTTAATATGGACGGCTCCGAAGGGCCACGATGCCAATCAACACGCGCGTTCGCGCGCAACTTTGCGCGGCAGTCCGAACTCCCGATTACTTATTGGGACGAACGCCTGTCTACCGTCGCCGCAGAACGCGCCCTGCTCGAGGCAGATGCGTCAAGAAAACGGCGTGCCGAAGTGATTGATAACATCGCTGCAGCCTACATTTTACAGGGTGCTTTGGATCGCCTGTCACACATCAAACGCGAGGCCACGCTATGAGCGTTCCTGTCTGGACACGCAACGAAATCGACAGTCCATGTATGCAAATATGCGTGGTGCATCCTGAAACGCGACTGTGTACCGGATGCAATCGCTCGATTGATGAAATCGCAAAATGGTCAAAAATGACGCCCGCAACGCGCGCATCAATCATGGCAGAATTGCCCGACCGTCAAGCCGTCCCCAAAGGACGTCGTGGTGGTCGCGCGGCACGTCTTAAACGCTAAAGCCCAAGCTTAAAGCTTGGTGAAACGACGACCCAAACGCGCGGTCTGACGCAAACGTTGCTTGTCTTGCTGGATATCGGCGCTTTGTTGCGGGTCATCGGTATTGCGCCCTTTGCGCTTGGCCATTTGATCCACGCCAGCGTTTATACCTTTGTTGATCGCGATGCTCATCACGCGACGGATCACCATATTGATGATGGAATTCATATTCCATGGATTTGCTCCCGTTTGTGCCTCAATACACTACTTAGTGCTCGATTGTGCAGTTTTCAGGGCATTCTCCCCAATTATTCTTCAAAAAGCTCAGTCTGATCCTCATCGCCCTCTTCTTCGTCGCCATCAAGGGCCGCTCCAAGACTTGGAGGTGGGCGATTTTCCAAAAGCCCCGCAGAGCGTAGTTCTTTGAGACCGGGCAAGTCACGCGCGCTCTCAAGGCCGAATTGATCCAGAAAATCAGGCGTCACCACAAACGTCACAGGCCGCCCCGGTGTCATCTTGCGACGCCCAAAACGGATCCACTCCATTTCCAGCAATTGATCGACCGTGCCACGCGACACGGACACCCCGCGAATTTCTTCGATTTCTGCGCGCGTCACAGGCTGATGGTATGCAATAATCGCGAGTGTTTCGATCGCGGCCCGCGAGAGTTTACGCGTTTCAACCGTTTCTTTTTGCATCAGAAAACTAAGATCACCCGCCGTGCGCATCGCATACGCATTGCCCGTTTTCATCAGCGTCACCCCGCGTCCTTCATAACGCTTTCGCAAATGCACCAGCGCTTCTGCCGCATCACAGCCATGGGGCATACGCGCGTTCAAATCTGCCACCGTCACGGGCTCTGCGCTGGCAAATAAAACTGCTTCTACCATGCGCTCTTGTTCGCCCATGGGCGGTGCTTCAAACAGGCTTTGCTCAATCTCAAGCCCATCTTCATTCGCTTTTTGCAACTCACTCACGCTGCTCTCTCCGTCGTAATTCTATCGGCTCGAACATCGCGCTTTGGCGAATTTCTGCCTTGCCTTCTTTCACCAACTCCAAAGATGCCGCGAAAGTTGCAGCCGTCGCAGAGCGGCGCTTAATCGGGTCATTCTGCCAACCCTCTGGCAAATATGATGAAATATCTGTCCATGTCCCCGCGAACCCAATCAAACCACGCAAGTTCCCCAACGCTTCCTCCATCGTGTAAACCGCGTCGCGGTCCATCACAAAGGGGCGAAATTCATCGCGGGTTCTGATGCGCGCGTAACCTTGCATAAGGTCCAGCAATGTCGCGGAATAGGTGACTTTGCGCACACGCTCGACCACTTCGGGAACGCCGCGCGCAAAGAAATCGCGCCCCAATCGGTCCCGCGCCATAAGACGTGCGGCGACATCGCGCATAGCTTGCAAACGCTCGAGCTGAAATGCGAGGTGCGCCGCGAGTTCTTCGCCAGAGGGTCCCTCTTCTGTCGGATCAGGCGGCAAGAGCAAGCGCGACTTAAGGAACGCCAACCAAGCCGCCATCACAAGATAGTCAGCCGCCAATTCCAAACGCAGTTCCTTCGCGCGCTCCACAAACAACAAATATTGTTGTGCAAGTTGCAGGACCGAAATCTTGCGAAGGTCTACTTTTTGCGTACGCGAAAGCGTTAAAAGGATGTCGAGCGGACCTTCATACCCGTCCACATCCACGATAAGCGCTTCTGCCGCCATACGTTCCTCAACAGACAAGCGGCTGTGCGCGTCCGTGTCAAAATCGTCCTTAGTATCCGTGGTGTCAGGCGTCATGTCCTGCCTCATTTGCCAGCGCTTCAAGCTGCGCGTGCAAATGAGAAATGTCAACAGGATCAGGTGTGCGTCGGCACGCAAGTGCTGCGTCCGCGCGGCTTTGGCTCTTTTCGCTCATTTTGCCAGACGCGGCGACGACTTCTTCCATTTCAGCCATATCGCCGTTGCAATGCAAAACAATATCACACCCCGCATCGATCGACAGACGCGACAATTCCGTCAGCGATCCAGTCAAAGCTTTCATCGTGATATCATCGGTCATGATCATCCCGTCAAAGCCGATATCTTCGCGGATCAAGCCCATCATCTTAGGCGACAACGTTGCAGGGCGATCATCAAAAGCGGTGTAGGTAATATGCGCAGTCATGCCCATCGGTAGGTCATTCAAGGCCGCAAAGGCCGCGAAATCACTTCGGCGTAGAACCTCGCCGTTCGTGTCTACAATCGGCAGATCTAGGTGGCTGTCAGCAACGGCGCGCCCATGGCCTGGAATGTGCTTTAGAATCGGCAGAACACCGCCATCAAGCAAGCCGCCCGCGACGGCGAGACCCACTTTAATAACATCTTCTAAAGTGCTGCCATAGCACCTATTTTTCAGAAATTCATGCGTTTCATCGCTGGCAATATCCATCATTGGTGCGCAGTTGGAATCAATCCCCAGAGAGAACAACTCATCTGCAATAATGCGGTAGCGCAGGTACATCGCACGCGGTGCATTTTCGCCAAAACGCTGCACATCATCAAGCGGTGGCAACCACTGATGCGCGAGCGGCGGGCGCAAACGCTGAACGCGGCCCCCCTCTTGATCAATTGTGATCGGCGCATCGCGCCCGACGGCGTCGCGCAAGCTATCGCAAAGCGCGCGGATCTGATCCGGAGTTTCCAAATTGCGATCAAAGACGATAAAGCCAAAGGGATCTGCCTCTCGAAAGAAGCTTACTTCGCTCGCGCTAAGAGTCGGGCCAAGACAGCCGAGGATGGTTGCCCCGTTTGCCATCAGCGTGTGACCACAGGAATGCAGTCGGTGTTCTGTGCTGTCAAAGCAGAGCAGAAACGCCGTGCGTCCGCGAGATCGCTAAACCCATGGGCGCGCAAACGATAAAAAGTGCGTCCGCCGCTTGTGGCCTTTTGTACAACACGATCTTTACCAGCCATGTAGTCAACGAAACGTTGTGAAAAGCGCTCCCATTCCTGACGCGCAATCTCGGGGCTTTCATAGGCACCGAGCTGCACAAGTCGCGTGCCCGCGGGGATGGTTGATGGATTAATCTCTTTCGTGCCACTCGCGCTCGTAGCAACGGCACCAAGCGACGCGGTGCGCACACCATCAGGGCGCACTTTCGGGCGCAATGAAATAGTCACTCCAGGCACGCTTGCGGCAATCGCATCTTGGCTCAGGACAAGTGGCGCAGGTTCAGCGCGTGTTGGCGCAGCAACGGGTTGGACATTCGAAATCGAAGTCACAACTGGCGTGCTTTGCACTTGGCCCTGCTGGGTTAACGGCGTGGCCCCCGCAGCGATTTGAGCAGCCAAAGCTTCAATCGACGCCATCTTCGGATCCGCTGCCGTCGCGACCTCTTGGACAGGTGCGGTCAACGTCAGCGTGTCCGAGTTACTATCACTCGGCGCAAAGCGCGGTTGTGCAGCTGCAAGCTGATCAATAAGCGCCGTATCTTCACTCGCAAGGTCAATGGGCTCTGGCGCCAGCACGACGCGATCTGATGGACCTGCGGTGCCGCCAGCGGCCGCAACATTGTTAACTGAAAGCCCTTGGTTTTGCGCCTCCGCGCCACCGGGATCAGCGGGACGGATACGCATTTCGCCCTGCACAGCGCGCACAACGGGCACACCCGCCACATCGCGTGCAATCAATTGATAGCTCCAAGCACCAACACCCACGAGCAAGGCAAGCGAAATACCTGCCCCCGCCAACGCAGCAGCAGCGCGCACAGAATTATTCGTCGACTGCGCGGGCGGACCAGCTGGGGGCTGCTGATAGCCTTGATACGCTTGATACGATCCGGCCTGAGGCGCATACCCGCGCCCGTTCATTGGAAAATCTGCCATTTTGCCTCACATCCGTGCCCGCGATACCGTGCCGCGTACATCTTTTGCCTACTCAAGTCCGGCGTGAGGAATGTCGTTTATCGCATTTCTTCAACCGGTTCGACACCCAAGATACCGAGGCCAGCGCAAATCACAACCTGCACGCAACGTGCGAGGGCAATTTTAGAAATAGATGTGGCTTCTGAGTCGTCTTGCAGGAATCTGAGCTCCGGCAGATCGTTGCCGCGATTGTAGAGTGCATGAAATTCGCTTGCTAAATCATAGAGATAGAATGAAATCCGATGCGGTTCATTCGTGCGAGCCGCAAGTGCTACCATACGCGGCCATTCAGCCAGCTTCTTGGCGACAGCGATCTCTGCTTCGTGGTCCAACTGGCTCAAGTCAGGCGTAGCGTTCAGATCAAACCCTGCGTCACGCGCTTTGCGCAACACGGAATTCACCCGCGCGTTGGCGTATTGAACGTAAAAAACTGGATTGTCTTTGGACTGCTCGAGCACCTTGTCGAAATCGAAATCAAGCGGCGCATCATTCTTGCGAGTGAGCATATGAAACCGCGTGGCACCGGGGCCGACTTGATCCACCACATCACGCAAAGTAACGAACGTCCCTGCCCGTTTGGACATTTTGAACGGCTCACCGTTTTTGAACAATTTCACCAATTGAATCAGTTTGATATCGAGCGGAACGCGTCCGTCAGAAAGCGCGGATACCGCCGCCTTCATCCGCTTGACGTAGCCACCGTGATCTGCGCCAAAGACGTCGATCAACATATCATAGCCGCGCGAGACTTTGTCGTAGTGATAGGCAATATCAGGTGCAAAGTAAGTCCAAGCACCATCCGATTTCATCACAGGGCGGTCCACATCATCGCCATGCTCTGTGGATCTGAACAAAGTCTGCTCGCGCGGCTCCCAGTCCTCAGGCTTCTTACCCTTTGGCGGCTCAAGCACGCCCTCATAGATCAAGCCCTTCGATTTCAGCGCCTCGATCGCCGCTTCGATCCTGCCTGTTCCATAGAGAGATTTCTCTGAATAAAACTTATCCATCTTGATGCCAAGCGACGCCAAATCTGCCCGCACGAGATCCATCATCTTCTCAGTGGCAAATTCACGCACCTCGGCCAGCCAGAATTGCTCGCCTTTGTCTAAAAACGCTGCGCCCACCTTGTTTTTCAGCTCAACACCGACGGGGATCAGATAGTCGCCGGGGTATGTTCCATCCTCGAACGCGACCTCTTGGCCATGCGCCTCCAAGTAGCGTAAATAAACAGAACGCGCGAGAACATCGACCTGCGCGCCACCATCGTTGATGTAGTATTCGCGCGTGACGTCGTAGCCCGCGTAATCCAGCAAGCTCGCCAAAGCATCGCCAAACACAGCACCTCGCGTGTGGCCCACGTGCAAAGGCCCTGTTGGGTTCGCAGAAACATACTCGACGTTAACCTTTTTGCCCTGCCCCATGTCGGAACGGCCAAAGGCAGCCCCTTGTTCAAGCACAGCTGCGAAAACGTCCTGCCAAAGCGTCACTGCCAAACGCATATTCAGGAAACCGGGCCCTGCCACCTCAGCGCTTTCGATCCGCGCATCACTTACCAAATGCACCGCCAAAGCATCTGCAATATCGCGTGGCTTCATCTTGGCAGGCTTGGCCAAAACCATCGCAGCGTTCGTCGCCATATCCCCATGCGCCGCATCACGCGGTGGCTCAACCGCGACGTTGGCGAAGTCAAGATCAGCAGGCAACTCGCCAGCGGTTTGCATCGCCTCGAGAGCGGTCAAAACGGCGGCGCGGATATCGTCAAAAAGGTTCATCGAACAAGTCCCAATAGGTTTGGAGCGCTCATATCATGCGTGGCGCAACATTCAACGGTTTAGCCAATAAGGCGGTCATGTTCTTGCTGTGCAAAACGATCTGTCATGCCTGAAATATAGTCCGCCACGATCCGCGCAAGCTCGGTCTCGCTCTGTGCGCGCTCCACATCTGCGCGCCATTCAGTCGGTAGTAAGTCAGTTTGCTGCATGAACAATGGAAACAATTCTTCCACCACAGAGGTCACCCTAGCACGCATTTCCACTACAGATGGGGCGCGATACATGCGGGTGAAAAGGAAAGTGCGGATCACTTTCAGGTCTCGCCATAACTCTTTGGAAAACAACACCGTTGGCGCTCCAAGATCCCGAATGTCTTGCGCCGTCTGCACACCGCTTTGCGCGATATTTTCGCGGCTCGTCGCGATCACATCGGACACCATTACCCCGAACACACGACGCAGTGCTTCGTGCATGCGCCGTGAAGGATCTAGCGTTGGATAGAGCCGATCCACCTCAGCGAATGCAGCACCCACTATCGGCAACTCGCAAATGTCATCCTGCGTGAACAAACCTGCGCGCAGCCCATCGTGTAGGTCATGATTGTTGTAGGCAATATCGTCTGAGAGCGCCGCAACCTGTGCTTCTGCACTCGCATGTGTGTGCAACTCTAGATCATGACGCGCGTTATAATCGCTGAGCGCATGGGGCAAATCGCCGATCACCGGGCCATTGTGCTTGGCCAAGCCCTCAAGCGTTTCCCAGGTCAGATTCAACCCGTCAAACTCTGCATAATGCCGCTCTAAAGCGGTCACGATCTTGACCGCCTGTGCGTTGTGATCAAATCCGCCGTATGGCTGCATCAACGCATCCAAAGCATCCTCGCCCGTGTGCCCGAATGGCGTATGTCCTAAATCATGTGCCAAAGCGATCGCTTCGGTTAGCTCTTCATTCAAGCCCAATGCGCCTGCCATGGTGCGCGCCACTTGGGCCACCTCAATCGAATGTGTCAGGCGGGTGCGAAAGTAATCGCCCTCATGTTCGACGAACACCTGGGTCTTATGTTTCAGTCGCCGAAAGGCACTCGAATGAATGATCCTGTCGCGGTCGCGTTGAAAACACGTGCGATGCGCGCTTTCTTCCTCAGCCACGAGCCGGCCGCGCGTAAGCGCCGGATCACAAGAATATGTTGCGCGCATGAAGTCCCGTCCTTGCCGCTTGTCCCATGCGCGCTTATATTGGGGTTAACCGAAAAAGCCCACAGGCGGATACGCAGATGAACTTGCCACCCAAAGTGACCCCGCGCGCGTTTGAGCGTCTCTCCGAAATTGGCGCGGCCGAGCAAGGGCAAGCCTTGCGCGTCGCCGTCGAGGGCGGCGGCTGTTCCGGTTTTCAATACGAGATCAAACTCGATGCCCCTGCGGGCGATGATTTGGTTCTAGAGGGCGCTGGTGAGAAAGTCGTTGTGGACTCCATGTCGCTGCCATTTCTAGAGAACGCGGTTATCGATTTTTCTGAAGAATTAATCGGTGCGCGCTTTACCATAGAGAATCCAAATGCTAGTAGCTCGTGCGGCTGTGGAACTAGCTTTTCGATGTGAAATCAAACAGTTGAAGTGCGTTGCTGACCCAATCGAAACCCCGTTGTTTCGATCAATAGGTATATCCCAGCTAAGATAATAACGCTTGCGCCAATGATCAGGTTCAAACTGGGCAGCTCTGCAAATACCACTGCGCCAACCACGATCATCACCACAAATTGCAAGTTCATCAAGAGCGTGGCGACATAAGCTTTCATGTGCGTAAGCGCGACCACCAATACCCAGCGTGCAAGGAATAGCAGGCTCGCATAAGACGCGATCAAGAGCATATCCAAACCGCCCATCGGCCTATAGACAAACGGCAAAACGCAGCCCATTACCAGAAACAACGCAAAGTTCGGATAGAAGACTTGCAACAGCGCATTATCCTCGTCACGACTGATATGACGCGCAAGCACCATCGCAGCGGATCCACAAAGAGCGCCCAAAGCTGCGCTGGAATGCGCAAACGTCAATTCGGCAAGCCCATCAGGGTAGAGCAGAAACATACCCGCAACGCCTGCGCTGAGTGCAATCCAGCTTTTCCAACCCACCGGTTCGCCTAAAATCGGACCACTCAAAAGCGCTGCGAATATTGGGACTAACGCAATGAACACAAAGACTTCTGCGAACGGCAATGAGCGAAACGCAAAGAAATAAAACACAGATGCTGCAATAAAGAGCATCGACCTCAACGCAAGCGTGCGTGGCCGCTTTGAGCGAAGCGACGTCACCTTGCCCTCTGTTGTAGTCCGGCACATTAACCAGCTTAACACCGCGACGATCCCACCTGAGAAAAAGAACAACTGCGGCGCCTCAAAGCTCTGCGCGACAGTTCTCGTGATCGCATCCGCTCCCGTCGCCAAGACGCAATAGAGCAGGATCAACATTAGGCCGCCGAAGGCGCTGCACGCAAAGACAGAGAAACGCTCGCCGCTCATGTCGCGCGTTCCAATCTATTGGGTATTTGCGAGCGTTCAGGCTGTGCACCAGCACGCGCAAAGTATTGAAAGAACGCCGCAAATTCCGTCGTCGAATTCACAACATCGTATAAATGTGACGCGACATTATCAGGCAATGACGCGAAAACACGGTACTGCATCAAATCCCAACTGACGCTGCGCGCTCCGTCCCAATGCAGCAGCGTTTCTGAGATTATGCCCAACGCACCCAGAGGTTGTACCTGGTTATAAAACCCCATCCCCGTTTTCGTATAATCCCCTTTAAACGCCTGCTCACCCATCTGAGCGCAGGCCCAATTAGACACGAAATATTCGTGGTATACCGCTGCTACCCCAAAACCCGAATTTTTTCATGGGTTATGACGCGGAAATTGTCTGA
>NZ_MLCB01000213.1 GCF_001890925.1 Planktotalea frisia | reverse complement strand
TGCACTATGGCGCATTGCGACGCCGATTGATGCAGGAGCCATCCACCCCATCCGCACTCTGTGAGTTCAACTTATGAGTTTTACTACAATCTTCATGAATGGCTGGTTCTCCCGCCGCGCCGCAGCACCGAACTTTACGCTGACGCAGCATTTTCGACGCTGCGAGCGCATGCAGCGAGAAAACCAAATTCACACAATGGGCTCTTTTGACACCTTCGCCGCATTTTGCTCCAAGGTCAGCTATGGGTGTAAATAGCCAGCTGATAAGAGGCGGGGTTGAGGCTTTGCCACCAATTAATTCCGCCAATCATTCTTCATCATAGAAATAGAATTTGCGGCGTGAAACGTCGCTGTTCCTGATGAGGATCTTCCAGAGTCTTTCGCCAACAAATGCAAGGATGGCTCCTGCGACGGCAAGGTGTAGCAGAAAGAGTGTGTAAACGTCCCAGAAGTTGCCTGTCTCCGAGCGATACGAGATGAATCCTATGCTGCTAGCAACCAGAAGCAGGATGCCCATCAAGCGCAAGGAGTTGGCGAATTTATTGATCGGCGTGTTTGGGTCTTTCAGGTGCTTCATCGAGTTGTTCGCCTTATCCAATGGCTGAAAAGAACAGCTTTGCCTCGCTTCGCGGCGATGTGCCCTTTGAGAGGGATTGCTCAAAAATGTATCGGGTGAACTTTTGGATTTCTGCGCTGGAAAAGGATTTGTCGTTCGCATCAGCGTGTTCAAAAACTGCCTGTGCGGTTTCCCCGGCCAAGCGAGCTGATTGCTCACTGTCTGGGACAGAATTTCCATAGACCAACCATATGAGGTTCTTGTCGAACTCTTCGCAGAATTTTACTGCGATCAAGAGCGGCAACTCCCTTTTTTCAAGTTCATAATTTTTATAGGACTTGTCGGCGATCCCAAGTATCGCGGCGACCTTGCTTTGAGGGTAGCCCAATTGGCTGCGCACGCTGAGCATCCTTTGGCCAATCCCGATCAATACAGTTGACATTCGGACAAATGTTCCCATATTCGTACTTACGTTACCTTATGTGACGTATTCTGTCTAATCATACCGCTATTTGATAAAAAGGAAAGAACTATGGACGATTGTTCCCTGCTTACCCCCAGGCAATTGGCGGCTGAGACTGGTTGGCCAGAGAAGCGTATCAGGAAATTGATATCGACCAGAAGTATTCGATTCTTGAAAAACGGAGCCAACTTCTTGCTGCCTCATAACGCTATCCAAGAATACATCGCACGAAATATGGTCGAGCCGAGCCAAGGCAATGAGACGGGCGATGAATGATATTGTCCCAACGTTTACGACGCAAAGGGCACTTGCGAAACGCCTTAATGCGTCACCTCGGTTCGTGTGTGACACCGTCCGCGAACTTGGTTGCTTTTGCAAAATTGGCCAGAAGGTCATTATGCTAGATCATCACGTGGTCGCGTTTATGGAGGCAATGGAATGCCACTCAAAGTCTTCAAGCGGAATAAGCTCTATAGCTACCGGGGCACAGTTGCCGGTAGGCGATTACGAGGCCCTACGGGAACAGCGGACAAAAGGATCGCGGAAAGAATCGCAGCAGAGATCGAAGCAAAGGCGTGGCAAAGTCATCTTGATGGACCGGGCGCAACACTAACGTTTGCCCAAGCGGCAATAGCTTACAGGCAGGCTGTGTGTGCCGACCGATTTCTTGATCGTGTTGAGGACTATTGGATGGACACGCTTGTCCCGAAGATCACAGGCGAGGCTATCCGCCAAATGGCCCGCAAGCTGTATCCCGGCGCTGCTAACGCCACTTTGAACCGTCAAGGCATCGTACCTGCGCAGGCGATCATCAATTACGCAGCGGATTTGGAATGGTGCGCACGGATCAGGGTGAAGCGGTTCAAAGTCAATACCAAGAGAAAGATCCCTGCAACACGAGGATGGGTGGAAGCTTTTGCCGAGCAAGCGGTTCAAGATAATTTACACCATTTGGCAGCGTTGTGCCTTTTTATGTTCGGCACGGGAGCACGACGTGGTGAAGCATGTGCGTTGACCTGGGGCGACGTCGAGCTTTTTCAGAAGAGGGCGGTCATCAATCAAACCAAAATCGATGACCAACGCGTCGCGCACCTGTCGCCGCCAGTCATCGCGGCTCTTGCAAACATTCCTTCAAATCGAAAACCCGACAGTCTGGTGTTTCAATATGCTTCTGGTGAAAGTGTGGGACAGGTCTGGAACAATGTCATTGAGCGCGCGGGCATCGAAAAACTGTCACCCCACTGTTGCCGCCACGGTTTTGCGACTTCAATGCTTCAAGCAGGTATTGACCCTAAGACTGTCGCTGTACGCGGTGGCTGGAAAGACGTTGGAACAGTTATGAAATTCTATGCCCATGCGATGGACGATCCGACCGTCACAGATGTGTTTTTTGGCACAAAATAGACACAAGGCTAACACGTCGAGCAATCAAGTAACTGTAAATAAAAGGAAATATAAAAATGACTTGGACCCTTCGTTGGGGAAGGGTGTCCCACTGACGCTGATAGGCGCGTGCTCGGGGTAGCGCAATGGAAAAAACGTCGCTATTGCGCCACTTGACCTGCCAAATACGGCAAGAATTTTAGCGATTGGAAAATTGATGACCCAGATAGTGAGCTTGATTGGAGCCCGTGGCACAAATTCTGTGACTGTTGAATTGATCGATTCGCTAAAGAATGCTTGGGGCGGTGCTGATGTGAAGTGGCTCGCCGCAGGTGAGGCTTCAGAGTTTGCTGTTGCTGAGATTCCAGACAACCGCTGGGAGGTATGGAGTGATCTGCAAACTCTCGGTGTCGATCTGATTGTTCAGCCTGAAGAGGGGCGCCGCAAGATGATGCTCCTTGCAGACATGGACAGCACAATGATCCAGCAAGAATGCATTGACGAACTAGCCGCTGAAGCTGGCGTCGGTGACAGGGTCGCGGCGATTACGGCGGCTGCGATGAATGGTGAGTTGGATTTTGATGGTGCTTTGCGCGAGCGCGTTGGCCTCCTGAAAGGCTTGCCAGAGAGTGTGATCAATGAGGTGTTGGACAAGCGGATCACGTTGATGCCGGGCGGTTCGGAATTGATCGCGACGATGAAGGTGAATGGGGCTTATGCGGCATTGGTGTCAGGTGGCTTTACAGCGTTTACGGGAGCGATTGCCGAGAAGCTGGGTTTTGACGAAAACCGTGCAAATACACTGATTGCAAAGGATGGTTTGCTCACCGGAGATGTCGGAATGCCAATCCTTGGCAAGCAAGCAAAGGTGGATGCGTTGGAAGAGATTACGGCGCGTTTGGGGATTTCTGAGAGCGATGTACTGGCGGTTGGGGACGGTGCTAATGATCTTGGTATGCTAAAGCGCGCGGGGACAGGCGTGGCGTTGCATGCGAAGCCGTCTGTTGCTGCGCAGTGTGATGTGCGGGTGAATTTTGGGGATCTGACGGCGTTACTCTATTTGCAAGGGTATGCGCGGGATGCGTTTTCCAATTGCTAAAGCAATCGGACAAATGCGAGAGGGCCAGCCCTCTCGCGCTCTCCCGGGATATTTAGGAAGAGAGGAAGAGGCGCGTTAAGCTCCGATGACACCTTGGTTCTTGCCGATTTGCCCACGGTGCAAGAGTAAGTGATCGAGGATCACACAGGCCATCATCGCCTCGCCAACGGGAACAGCGCGGATGCCAACGCAGGGGTCGTGGCGGCCCTTGGTGATAATTTCTGTGTCTTCGCCGGACTTTGTGATGGTCTTGCGGGTCGTAAGGATGGAGCTGGTCGGTTTCACAGCGAAACGGATCACAATGTCCTGACCTGTGGAAATACCGCCAAGGATACCGCCGGAGTGGTTGGAGCTATATTCAGGGCCGCTTGGTCCCATCGTGATTTCATCTGCATTCAGCTCACCTGTAAGCATCGCAGCGGACATGCCTTCGCCAATTTCGACGCCTTTGACGGCGTTGATGCTCATCATGGCAGCAGCCAGATCGGTGTCGAGTTTGCCGTAAACAGGTGCGCCAAGACCTGCAGGAACACCGCGCGCCGTGACTTCGATGATGGCACCGACAGAGCTGCCAGACTTGCGCAAGCCATCTAGGTAGTCAGCCCATGTTTCGGCGGCTTTCGCGTCAGGTGTCCAGAATGGATTTTGCTCGATCTGCGCCCAATCGAAGTTCGCGCGATCAATCTCATGTGCACCCATACGGGTCATGTAGCCTGTGATTTCGACTTGAGGCGCGAGTGTATTGAGCGCCGCGCGAGCGAGGCCACCAGCAGCAACGCGTGCAGCAGTTTCGCGCGCGGAAGAACGACCACCACCGCGATAATCGCGGTTTCCGTATTTCTGATAGTAGGTGATGTCTGCATGGCCCGGGCGGAATTTTTCGATGATATCGCCGTAATCTTTGGAGCGCTGATCGGTGTTTTCGATCATCAACTGCACAGGTGTGCCTGTCGTTTTCCCCTCGAACGTGCCGGAGAGGATTTTGACGGCGTCCGCTTCGCGCCGTTGGGTGGTGTACTTTGATGTGCCCGGTTTGCGTTTGTCGAGCCAGTGTTGAATATCCGCCTCGTCAATTGCGACATTCGGAGGACAACCATCCACAGTCGCGCCTAAAGCAGGCCCGTGGCTTTCGCCCCAAGTGGTAACGCGGAAGAGATGACCGAATGTGTTTAAGCTCATGGTAAGGCTCCTTTGCCCCCTGTTACCGAGGCTGCGCGCCGCTCTCAAGGGATTTCGCTGGACAAGGTGCTGGGTGCGTCCTACCTAAGTGTTACCTCGGGGGGCCAATCTGGCTGAGATACGCGAAAGCGTGACCCGTAGAACCTGAACCGGTTAGGACCGGCGGAGGGAAGGTCTGGACCATTTTATCCAACCCTATCCAACCGTCCGCCTACATTTTTTTGGAGGATGCGATGAAGTATCTTGGATGTATTGCGGGTGTTTTTGCAGCGAGTATGGCTGCGGCAGAGACGCCTGAATTGGTAGTTTACACATACGACAGCTTTGTTTCCGACTGGGGCCCCGGCCCTGCGGTGGAAACAGCGTTTGAGGCGGAATGCGCCTGTGATTTGAAGTTCGTGGGTGCCGGTGATGGGGCGGCTTTGCTTGCGCGTATCAAGCTTGAAGGCGCGCGCACGGATGCGGATGTTGTCCTTGGATTGGATACCAATCTGACGGCGGCGGCTATGGAGACAGAGTTGTTCGCGCCTCATTCTGTGAGTGCGGAGTACAGTCTACCGATTGCGTGGGATGATGCGAATTTTGTGCCCTATGACTGGGGCTACTTCGCGTTCGTGCATAGGACTGGTGTCGAAGCGCCGACGAGCTTGAAAGCGCTGGGCGAGAGTGACTTGAAGATCGTCATTCAAGACCCGCGCTCGTCTACGCCCGGCCTTGGTTTGCTTATGTGGGTGAAAGCCGCTTATGGCGACGAAGCACCTATGGTTTGGGAAAGCCTGTCGGACAATATCGTGACAGTGACCAAAGGCTGGTCAGAGGCGTATGGCCTGTTTCTAGAGGGTGAAGCGGACATGGCGTTGTCCTATACGACGTCGCCTGCTTATCACTTGATCGCGGAGGAAGATGCAGGTTTTGCGGCCGCTGCGTTTGATGAAGGCCACTATTTGCAGGTTGAAGTTGCAGGCAAGTTGGCCTCGTCGGATCAGCCAGAGCTGGCGGATCAATTCCTCGCATTCATGGTAGGTGAAGCGTTCCAAACGATCATCCCGACGACCAATTGGATGTATCCAGCAGTAACGCCTGAAGCGGGTTTACCAACGGGTTTCGAGACGCTCGTGACACCCATTAAATCGTTGCTCGTTCCAGCGGCAGACGCCCCTGCGATCCGTGATGCAGCATTGGCTGAATGGCTTACCGCGCTCAGCAAATAAACCCACTGATCAACCCGTGGGTTGGGCTTGGGGCGGCGGCGATGGTCGCTGCCCTGATCCTTGGGACTTTGGGCGTGGTGGCGATCTACGCACCCGAGGCTGGACGTTTGGGTGCAAGCGATTGGGCAGCGGTGAGGTTCACTGTTTCTCAGGCTTTGCTGTCCGCTGCGCTAAGTGTCTTGTTTGCGATACCAGTTGCAAAAGCGCTGAGCAGACGACGGTTTTTTGGTCGCTCTTTGTTGATCACCTTGCTCGGGGCGCCGTTTTTATTGCCCGTGATCGTCGCTGTAATGGGGTTGCTTGCGGTCTTTGGACGTTCTGGTTGGGTGTCGCAGCTTTTGGATCTGTTTGGGTTTCCTGCGATTCCGATTTACGGGTTTCATGGGGTCGTTATCGCTCATGTATTTTTCAATCTACCGCTCGCAACTCGGATCATTTTGCAAGGGTGGTCGAGCATCCCGGCTGAACGGTTTCGTCTTTCTGCGCAGCTTGTATTTAGCGCGCGCGATGTGGCAAAGCATCTAGAATTTCCAATGCTGAAACGCGCAGTACCGGGGGCGTTTGCCATCATTTTTGCGATTTGTCTGTCGAGCTTTGCGGTTGCTTTGACGCTCGGTGGAGGCCCTCGCGCGACGACCGTAGAGCTTGCGATTTATCAGGCGTTTCGATTTGATTTTGATCTTGGCAAAGCGGCGATGTTGGCCAGTGTCCAGCTTGTTATGGCAGGTGCCGCTGCACTGTTTGCACTATGGGCAAGCAAGGGGCAGGCGGGGTTTGGCAAGGGGTTGGATCGCGCAGCGCAGCGTTGGGACGGGCAATCTCGTGCGGCTCGGATAGGTGACTTTGCAGCGATTTTATGTGCGTCGCTTTTCTTGCTTGTTCCGTTGAGCGCGGTGGCTACGCGCGGTATTGCGGCCCTGCCGGACCTTCCGTCGTCTGTTTGGATTTCAGGTTGGCTCTCGCTTAAAGTTGCTATGATGTCAGCCGTGTTGGCGTTTGTTTTGAGTGTTTCGATCGCGCTGACAGCCGTTAGGTTTGCGTGGGTCGAGAGCGTTGGATTGCTCGCGATAGCAGCATCACCGCTGGTGATTGGCACGGGCTTGTTCATCGTGATTTTTCCATTCGCATCGCCGCAAGATTGGGCGATGGTTGTGACCGCTTGCGTGAACGCGGTTATGGCATTGCCGTTTGCTTTGAGGATTTTGATTCCCGCGGTGCAAGACGTATTTGAAAGCTATGGCAAGCTTGCGCAGAGCTTGGGGTTTTCTCGGTTAGTGATGCTAGGGCTGGTTGTGTTGCCGCGCGTACGCGCACCGCTGGGTTTCGCGGTCGGCTTGGCGGCAGCTTTGTCGATGGGTGATCTTGGTGTCGTGGCATTGTTCGCAGGTACGCAAGAAGCGACTTTGCCCTTACAGATCTATCGTTTGATGGGTGCATACCGCATGGATGATGCGGCGGGTGCTGCGCTGTTGTTAGCGCTTTTGTCGTTTGGCGTATTCTGGATATGCGACATGTGGGGACGCAGAAATGCTTGAGTTAAAAGACCTAGAACTGCGGGTTGGAACGTTCGCATTGCGCGCTTCGTGCGATGTTGATCCTGCTTCGCGTATTGCGGTGATTGGCCCATCCGGCGCGGGGAAGTCGACACTTTTGATGGCACTTGCCGGGTTTCTGAAACCCTTTGTTGGGAACATGATTTGGCAAGGTGTGGACATCACGAAAACAGACCCTAGCGCGCGACCTTTTTCGGTATTGTTTCAGGACAATAACCTGTTTCCACATATGAGTGTTGCTCAGAATGTTGGGCTGGGGCTTCGTCCATCCTTGCGGTTGTCCTCAGAGGAAGCGGCTAAGGTTGATGATGCCTTGACAGCGGTTGGTCTGACAGGCGTGGGCGGGCGTAAACCGGCAGAGCTTTCAGGTGGTCAGCAAAGCCGAGCGGCGTTGGCGCGGGTTTTGGTTCAGAGCAAACCTATGATTTTGCTTGATGAGCCTTTCGCAGCGCTTGGACCGGCTTTGAAAATTGAAATGCTTGATTTGGTCTCAGATCTTTGTGCTGAGACAGGGGCGGGGTTACTAATGGTGAGCCATGATCCCGAGGATGCAAAGCGTATTTGTGATAGCACTATTTTGGTCGCTGATGGAATTGCACATGCGCCAACTGCGACCGACGATCTTTTGAGCGATCCACCCGAAGCATTGCGCGCCTACTTGGGAAAATAAAAAGCCCCCGTGAGTGTGTTCTCACGAGGGCCAATTTTGCGGGTTCAGGCGAAAGAGATTAACTCTCTTTGCGACCTTTACCTTTGATCGGTGCCCAGATCCGCTTGTTCGTGAGATACAACAGAACAGAGAGGATCGTTAGGAAGAACACAGAGACAAAACCGGCTTGCTTGCGCGCCATCATTTTGGGTTCCGCTGTCCACATCAAGAAGGCTGAAACGTCTTCTGAAACACTGCGTAGGTCGTTGGAGTGTCCATCGTTGTAATCGACATCCTCACCATAAAGCGGTGGTGCCATGGAAATCCAGCCGCCCGGGAAAGCAGTGTTTTCATACAGCGTTACGCCTGCTTCTTCTTTCTCTTCGCCTGTGTAGCCGAGGAGCAAGGACGCGATGTAGTCAGGTCCGCCCATGCCTTTGAGCAACTGGTTGATACCAGTGCCGTAAGGGCCGTGGAAGCCTGCACGCGCCTTTGCCATCATAGATAGGTCAGGTGCGCCTGCGCCATTGTTTTCAGGGAAGTGATCAACCGGCGTCGCTGCGCGGAAATCTTCCAAAGATTCGTCATACACTTCGAAGTTTTCAGCTGCGTAAGCACGCACCTGATCTTCTGGCATGTGCGGTCCACCTTCGTCAGAAAGTGTGCGGAGGGGCACATACTTCAGGCCGTGACATGCAGAGCAAACTTCTGTGTAGACCTGAAGGCCACGCTGAAGCTGGTTTTGATCGAACTTGCCGAAAGGACCATCGAAAGAGAAATCGATGTTTTCGATCTTTTGATCTCCGCCACCCGCCGCGAACGCGCCGGATGTGAGGGCCAGTGCAGCGATTGCTGCGATGCTGAGTTTCTTAAACATTGTCCTCAGTCCTTTCTTATTCAGCCGGTGTCGCGTCGGACTTGCCATAGTGAGCGGCAAAGTCTTCTTCGATTGTGGCAGGCTGTGGCAATGGTTTCTCGATCACACCTAAGAGCGGCAAGATCACAAGGAAGTAACCGAACCAGTAAGCAGAAGCGATCAACGAGAGCGTCGCGTACGGCTCTTCCGCAGGCATGGCACCGAGCCACGTGAGGAAGACGAAGTCCGCAACAAGGATCCAGAACCACCACTTGAACATCGGGCGGTAGCGGCCAGAGCGTACGGATGATGTGTCGAGCCAAGGCGCAAGAGCCATGACAATGATCGCACCAAACATCGCAAGGACACCGAAGAACTTCGCATCGATAATGCCGCCTGAGATGAACTCGAAGAAGATTACGATCCAAACCTCAGATGTGAATGCCCGTAAGATGGCGTAGAATGGCAAGAAGTACCACTCAGGAACAATGTGTGCAGGCGTCGCAAGAGCGTTCGCTTCGATGTAGTTATCCGGGTGACCCAAATAGTTCGGCATGAAGCCAACGATCGCGAAGAACACAGCCAGAATAACCGCAAGCGCGAACAAGTCTTTGATTACGAAGTAAGGCCAGAATGGAAGCGTGTCTTTCTCCGCATCTGCTTTGGATGTGCGGCGAACTTCAACACCTGTCGGGTTGTTGTTGCCCGTGGTGTGGAACGCCCAGATGTGTACGATCACGAGGCCAGCAATCACGAACGGCAGCAAATAGTGCAGCGAGAAGAAGCGGTTCAGCGTTGCGTTATCAACGGCAGGGCCGCCAAGTAGCAAGGTCTGGATTGCTTCACCCACGAATGGGATCGCGCCAAACAGGCCAGTAATCACAGTTGCGCCCCAGAAAGACATCTGACCCCATGGGAGAACGTATCCCATGAAACCCGCGCCCATCATCAAAACGAAGATAAGCATGCCAATGATCCATGTGATCTCACGCGGGCTCTTGTAAGAACCGTAGTAAAGGCCACGGAAAATGTGCGCGTAAACCGCGACGAAGAATAGCGATGCTCCATTCATGTGAAGATAACGGAGCATGTGGCCACCGTTAACGTTCCGCATGATATGTTCGATCGAAGCAAAGGCCATATCAACATGTGGCGTGTAGTGCATCGCAAGGATGACGCCTGTGATGATTTGCATCGCAAGACAGAATGTCAAAATGATGCCCCAGATCCACATCCAGTTCAGGTTTTTTGGTGTGGGGATCATGATCGTGTCATAGAGCAAGCCGATGACGGGCAGGCGCGAATGCACCCACTTTGCGCCGCTAGACTTTGGCTCATAATGGTCGTGAGGAATTCCAGACATGTGTGCGCTCCCTTAACCGAGTTTAATTGTTGAATCGTCGACAAAGGCGACTGGCGGAACCGGAAGGTTCGTCGGCGCAGGTCCTTTGCGGATACGGCCAGACGTGTCGTAGTGCGAACCGTGGCATGGGCAGAACCAACCATTGTAATCGCCAGCGCCATCGCCGAGCGGCACACAGCCAAGGTGCGTACAAACACCCATCATCACGAGCCATTCGCCGGTCTCGTCAAGCGCGCGATTCTCGTCGGATGCGTCTGCTTCACCGAGGTTGGTGTTGCGCGCTTCGCCATCAATTAAAACTGCAAGGTCGACATCGCGAGCTTCTGCAATTTCTTCTTCAGTGCGGCGGCGGATAAATACAGGTTTACCAAGCCACTTTACCGTCAACTGAGTGCCAGGCTCGATGCCAGAGATATCAACCTGAATCGAGGACAAAGCCCTCACATCAGCAGAAGGGTTCATCTGGTTAACAAGCGGCCAAGCTGCTGCACCAACGGTTACTGCGCCAGCACCTGCTGTCGCGTAGTAGAGGAAATCCCTCCGAGTGCCTTCGTGGCTGCCTTCGTTGTCGTCTGCGTGGGACACGAGGTTCTCTCCATATCTGGGCCGCTGGTCAGTATGACATTGCGGCAAATACGCGTCAGGCCACGAAGATTCCGAAATGGAATCCTAGCGACCGGTTCGAAGCGGTATCTAGCGTCACAAAAGCGCCTCGTCCAGCAAGCAAAGCAGTGGAATGGATTTAGCGCCGATGTGTCGCGGTTGAGGGGGTCTTCAAACACCTATATGACAAGATAAAGTTAAATTTTCTCCCTAAAAGCTACCTTGTGAGGGTTTTCCATGCGTTTGATTCTATCGTTCTTCGCCGGCTTGACGGTTTTACTGGCTCTGTCAGCTCCTGCGAGTGCACAAATTGAACTGAGTTTTTACGGTGGAACGCAAAGCTCGCCACACAGCCGTGTGACGGGAACCTACCCTGGTACAGGCGCGCCATTTAACGCCTTGATCGGATGGGAAGGTAAAAGTTTCTCACCCCCGCCCTATTACGGTGCGCGCGTGATGTGGTGGCAGCGCTCTGACCTTGGATTCGGAGCGGAGCTAACGCACGCCAAAACCTACGCGCCAGAAGCAGAGCGCAACGTGATTGGCTTCAACCGCATGGAATTCACGGATGGGCACAACATTATCACGCTCAATGTGATGAAGCGTTGGAACGATCGCTTTGGGTCTTTCACGCCTTATGTGGGTGCTGGTCTTGGCCTTGCGCTGCCGCATGTGGATGTGACATCTGCAAATGGGCATCAAACGCTGGGCTATCAGCTAACCGGTCCCGCTGCGCGTCTGACAGCGGGTATGAAGTATGACCTTACGGATAACTGGGCGCTCTTTGGCGAGTATCAGTTCACCTATTCGTCCAACAAAGCCAAGCTAGTCGGGGGCGGAACGCTCAACACCGACATCATCACGAATGCGATCAACATCGGTGTGAGCTATAGCTTTTAAGACGCAGGCGGCAGTGTCGCCTGCATAGATGCGCGTTCGCTGAAGTTCGCGAACCAATTTGCAAGCGCGTCATTGCCTTTGCGCCACTCGCGATGACCGTGGCGGAAATCAACGTAGCCAAGCGCGCAGGCGATAGCGACTTGTCCCATATCCAAAGGCCCGGCCAGATGGCTCATCCAGCGTGTGTTGAGCGCGGCGCAAGCTTGTTCGATCTTGCCGTATTGCGCATCGACAAAAGTCGTCATTTGTAACTCTTGAGGGCGCAGTCGACCTTCATAGGTCATCAGTAAAGCGGCATCCATGATCCCGTCACCTGTGGCCTCTAAGGTTAATGTTTCCCAACGGCGTGTGCCGGTTGGATAGAGTTTGTCACCTTTGCGCGCGTCCAGAAACGCACAGATCACACGACTGTCATAAAGTGTCGCACCGTCAGGCCGTTCAAGCGCGGGGATCTTGCCCATTGGGTTCTTTTGGATGATTTCAGCATTGGGCGCGAATGGGGTGCCAGACCCTTCGACAAGCTCAACATCGCTGAGTTGATCAGTTTCGTGCAACAAAACCATGACTTTACGCGCATAGGGTGAGGCGGGGCTGTAGAAGAGCTTCATCTGGGGCGTCCTTTAATGAGGTTCGTGCGAGGATGGCGGAGTTTGCATCCAATCCGCAAGGGTTGATGTGTCTGCACCCATTTCGTGCTTGGCAACATGGCGCGCCGCACTTTGGCGCACTGCGTCGGGTTTGTTCTGCCCAAGTTTCCATGTGCTTTGCATATCTTCGATGTAGAGCCGCACAGGCACAATCGCGCGCATCATCTTTTCCATGACGCCTTGGCTCATCTTGCTGCTTTTCCAAGGGGATTTGGGCAGCAGTTGTTTCTCAAAATGCGCAGATTGGCGATCGAGCAAGGCGTGTAGATGCTCCTGCGGTTGCAGCTCTAACTGACCGATAAAATGCACAGCGACATAGTTCCAAGTGGGGACCTGATCCTCGATTCCGTACCAGTCAGGCGAGATGTAGCTATCGGGTGCAGTCACCGCGAGCCTGACGTTCTGGTTCGCGGCTTTAAGAGCACGCGCAATTGGATTGGAGCGGACAAGATGTAGATCAGCATGGCTCGCATCTTCGTTTAACAAAAATGGGATATGCGCGAAAAGTGGGACAGGGTCCGCGTTCATCGCGAGCGTGCCAAAGCTACGATCGCGTGCAAAGGCGAGACTGTGCTCTGCGTCGGTTTTATGAAAAATCGGATTTGGATGCATGGGCGCAGGAAAAGTCTTCGCGGAGACTTTTGCAATTCTTTTCGTAAAAAGAATTGTACCCCTAGGCGGTCAGTTGTGTGCCTGTTTGACCAAGGATTGGTGCGGTCACGATCTGACCCTCAACCTGTTCAGCCACAAAACTCACTTCAGTAAATTGCTCTGTGCGCCCCATCGTCGGGTTTTCCATCAAGATGTGATGCGTCTTCCCGATCTGCTGAGCGAGATGGGCTGTTACTTTCCGCTCGCCCGCCGCACGAAGCTGCGCGGCCCGTGCTTTGATTAACCTACCATCCACCGCCGGCATTTTAGCCGCTGGCGTGCCGATGCGCGCGGAGAAGGGGAAGACGTGGAGCCACGTCAAATCGCAATCCTCAACCAGCTTCAGCGAGTTTTCAAACATCGCATCTGTTTCAGTCGGAAAGCCTGCGATAATATCCGCGCCATAGGTCATATCAGGGCGCAGGCGCTTGGCCTCTTCACAAAACGCAATCGCATCGTCGCGCAAATGGCGGCGTTTCATCCGCTTGAGGATCATGTCATCGCCAGCCTGCAAGCTCAGATGAAGATGCGGCATCAAGCGTGGCTCAGTCGCGATGGCTTGCATCAAATTCTCATCCACCTCGATAGAATCAATCGAGCTGATCCTGAGTCGCGGCAAATCGGGCACCAATTTGAGGATGCGCATGACCAAATCGCCTAGCTTCGGCTCCGCTGGTAAGTCCGCGCCCCATGATGTCAGATCGACGCCCGTGAGCACGACTTCATTATAGCCTTTTCCGACCAAACGCTTGATCTGTTCAACAACAACCCCCGCAGGGACAGAGCGTGAATTGCCCCGACCATAAGGAATAATGCAAAACGTGCAGCGATGATCGCACCCATTTTGGACCTGCACATAAGCCCGACTGCGCGTGCCAAACCCATCAATTAAATGACCAGCTGTTTCGGTGACAGACATGATGTCATCGACTTGCACCGCCTCTGTCTCTCCAATGAAATCCGCAGCAAGCCCTTGCCACGTACTGCCCTGCATTTTCTCGGTGTTGCCGATGACCGCATCCACCTCATCCATGGCGGTAAATGTTTCAGGTTCTGTTTGCGCAGCACACCCTGTCACAATCAAACGTGCACTCGGGTTTTCACGGCGCAGTTTGCGGATTTCCTGACGTGCTTTGCGCACAGCTTCAGCCGTCACAGCGCATGTGTTCACGACAACCGCATTTTGCAAACCAGCCTCTGCCGAAAGCTCTTTCATCGCCTCAGTTTCATAGGCGTTTAGACGACAGCCAAGCGTTGTGAACTTCGGCGCGCTCATCGAATGCCCCGCCATTGCCCATCAAAAACATGCGCCCAAGACCCTGTCATTAAAACGCCATTCTTAGTGATGTTGATACGGATTTCACCGCCATCCAAATGCAGAGTCGTTGGTCCATTCACCAGACCCTTGCGCGCGGCCGCGACGGCGACAGCACAAGAGGACGAACCCGAAGCAAGCGTAATCCCAACGCCTCGCTCCCACACCCGCATACGGATTTGGTTAGGTCCAGTGATCTGTGCAATCTGAACATTGGTCCGCTGCGGAAACAGCGGGTGATGCTCAATTGTTGGTCCAAAGCTACCGAGGTCAATCGCCTCCACATCGTCAACGAAAAATGTGCAATGAGGATTACCCATGCCCGTTGCCGTCGGTTTGCCTTCAATTGGCAGCTCTAACGTGTCCATCTCATGTGTAAGCGGGACTTCGTTCCAAAGCGTCATAGGCTGGCCCATGTTGACTTCGATGTCGCCGTGCCCAACGTCTGTCGCTTCTAGTACACCACGCTCTGTTCGAATGCTCAGTACAACATTTCCTGTGCGTGCCAACTCCCAGCCTGCAATACAGCGCGTGGCATTTCCACAGGCCCCGGCAATACTGCCGTCTGCGTTCCAGAAGATCAGTTCGATATCTTCTGTGGGGTGGTTTCGAACGGCCACAAGCTGGTCATACCCGACCCCGCAATGACGATCTGCCATCGCGATCACCAGAGCGTGCGTGACCATTGGCCCGCTCTCGCGCTCATCAAATACGACAAAGTCGTTGCCCAGCCCATGCATCTTCATGAACGGCAATGTATTTACAGCTTTCTCCACCATATTCGCGCATATAGAGGCGTGCGCGAAATGAATCCAGACATTGTGCACATTTACATGATTTTCGGGGTTGACCAGATGGGCTGTGCTTTCTAGATACGCGCTCAGTGGGCCGTTAGCTCAGTTGGTAGAGCAACTGACTTTTAATCAGTAGGTCGATGGTTCGAACCCATCACGGCTCACCACTTTTTCATCATCTTCGCAGCTAGTCTCGATACCGCGTTTGTGGATTCGTTCTGATAGAGCTCGTATGTCGCTTGGGCTGAGCAGCGGGGATGTTGGCCAATCGTCGTCGATTTTGAAAATATACTGCTGCTACCCCAAAACCCGAATTTTTTCATGGGTTATGACGCGGAAATTGTCTGA